>JAMCVO010000026.1 GCA_023475715.1 Actinomycetota bacterium | reverse complement strand
TCAGCCCAAAATATTTTACTTCTGACAACATAAAGGTATTTAATAAACCTGAAATAATGACTTTTGGAGATACCGGCGTAGAATTCTTTTTTATACCATATCTGCCGGGCAAATCAATGGGAGAGGTTATTGCCGATTATAAAGCAAGCCACAAAGATGCGTTTTCAAAGATCTGGGTTCTGATTGGACACGGGGATTATCTTTCCGGTATGCGGGAATTAAATACTTATGAATCAGGAATATATATGCCGCTGAGCAGGTCTGATATAGAGTTTTACGAACCTGCTAAAGTCGTACTTGGGCATATACATAAAAAAATGGATCTCGGTAAGGTTCATTATACAGGTTCACCCTGTGGAATGGATATTAATGAAACAGGGAAAAAAAGCTTTTTGATCTTGGATTCAAACAACCTGGACATTACCTCAAAAACAATTGACACAGATTACATATTCTTTAATGAGACCCTGATTGCGTTTCCAACTTCAAACGAGTTTGAAGATTTGAAGGATAAGGTTTCGGATTTAACCAGGTCATGGCGGCTCAGTAAAAATGAAATCCCTAAAGCAAGAATCCGATTAAAAATAAAAGGCTATACATCAGACAAAAAAAATCTTGACTCTGTTCTAAAAGAAACACTATCAATGTTTACTTTTTATAATAATGAAGAGCCTGATACGACAGAAGTCTTGTTATTTAATGATCCTGAAAGAATAGGTATAGTTGAGAGAGTAAAAGAAAGAATAAATAAAATGGATGAAAATTCCGGGTATTCTTTAGCGAAAAAAGATAACATATTGGAGCAAGCTCTTAATATTATGCTTAATGAATAGAAAAAGTATATGGGAATTAGGATTGAAAAAATAAGTGTAAAAAATCTGGGGCCGATACAGAGTTTTTACGAAAAATTTGGCCTGCTAAATCTCATTTACAGCAAAAACGAACGCGGAAAGACATTTTTAACTGAATTTATCATACGCTCGCTTTTTAAAAACATAAATATAAAGAGATGGAATTTAAGGGAGGGGGGTACTGGAAAGGTCCTGGTAAGCGGGCTTGGCAGCTTAACAAACATAGGTAAAAATGTAGACAAAAATACTGAATCAGTTGAATTTTCGCCGGCTTCACGTAAAAAGCTGGAAGATTACTGGGAAAGAGATGATAAGGGATTGCCGGCTTCAATGGTCAAATTACTGGTATCAAAGGGAGGAGAGGCATCAATAGAAAATACTGGAGAGGGAATTGACAAGAGTTTAGTCAGGGAAATATTTTCAGGTATAAGCCTTCTTGACAAAATAGACAGCGATAATAATATTTCAAAAACTGTAAAATCCGCCCAACTCTTAAATGGCAGTATAGATATAAAGGATACGGGAGAAGGTAAAACTTACAGGGAGTTGAAAAAAGAGATTGAACAGATTGACGGATTGTTTGCAGAAATAGAATCAAAATATACCAGAGGTATTTTGGAATCTTTAAAGGCGCAGCAAGCGGCTTTAAAAGAGCATCTGGAAAAACTTTATAAAGCAAAATGCCATCAAGCTTATCTAACCTCAGAAAAAATAAAAGAGATAAGTGAAAAGCTTAAACAAAGTCCCGAAGAAAAAATAAATGAAATATCAACTGACATTGCCATCTACGAAGGTAAAAAAAATGATTTTATGACCAATAGCAATGTGCTTAAACAGATGCAGTCCGGCTGCAGGAATTTTGAATGGCTGCAGGCAGCACTGCCGGTATATGAAAAATTAACTTCAAGCCCTATTAAAAAACCAAAAATAATAATTCCTGTTTCATCCGGTATTTTTGCAGTGGCAACAATAGCTTTTATTTTGCTTGTAATGCCATTTGGAGCGGAAAAAGCCATATTTCCGATTGCTGCAGTCGCATCTTTTCTGGCATTTCTTGGTTTAATTGTCTTCTATATCAGTCATCTCTTTAATTATTTAAAATATTCCGGTTCAAATGAAGAATTAAACAAAATTAAAAAAGAATATAAAAATAGGATGGGCATAGAACTTACCGATGTTGTCACTTTAAGAGTAGAGCTGGACAAACAGAGAGATTCTTATGATAAGGCAAAATTTTTAAAAGGCCAGATTGATATGCTGGAAAGTGAAAACGAAAAAAATAATTTTTCAATTCAACAAAAATTTTCAAGTCTTACAGGTGAGCAAATCAAGGAAGAAGATTGGCATTTAATCCTGAATGAAAAAATTACAGAAAGCAGAAACTTAAAGGCTGACAAAGAAGATCTTCAATCCCGATTGATCGAGCTAAAGGTCAGCGAAGCAGAATATTTGCTTCATCATGAGGATATGCAGGAAAGATTTAGTTGTGAAGAATTCGAAGAGGTCCAGGCAAATCTTGATGAGATCAGTGTAAAGATTTTAGATAAGGAACAGGACATCAGTAATTTAAAATATGCTGTTTGCAATGAGACAAAAGATGACCCGAGTATTGATTGGGAACAGCTCTTTGAGAATCTAAAGAAGAAGAGACTTCAAAAACAAAATGATTTAAATGTCTTGGAAGCTAAAATAACTGCAGGAATTATCGTTCATGATATAATCTCTCAACTGAGGCAGGAAGAAGATTTAAAAATACTTCAGGGACTGCAATCAGAGGTGGTTTTAAAACCATTAAAAGACATAACGCATCATTATAATAAGCTTTCATTGGATGGAGAAAGACTGATTGTATCCGATGAATACAGGAATTTTTATCTTCAGGAATTGAGTACAGGTGCAAGGGAACAGATAATGCTGGCGCTGAGGATTGGTTTTAGTTCAAAACTATTAAAAAAAGATGCTCTTTTTCTTATACTCGATGATGCATTTCAGCATTCAGATTGGGATAGAAGAAAAATCCTTATAAAACAGCTTTCAGATATTGCAAAGACTGGCTGGCAGATAATTTATCTTACCATGGATGATCATATCAAGGAATTGTTTGATGCAGCAGGTAAAGAATTTAAAAGCAGCCAGTACAAATGCTTTAATCTGACAACCTAAAAATTGTATCAGACAGGAAGAAAATTGCTTGAAAAAGACAGATTTATAGATTACCTTGCAGAATTCCCCAATTTTTTGTCAATTTTTATTTTTTCAATATTTTACAATGTTGCCAGCTTGATGCTTATGGAAATAAGCAAGTCTACGGGAATTGCAACTACAAATTTGAGCCTGGTCTTTACATTTTTTACTGTTGGTGCGGTCACAGGACAGCTTACATCTGTAATCTATAACAGGAAATTCAAAAAGATCCAAATAATACTTATAGGATATTTGATTGTAATTCCCGCAACAATCGCTATCAGCTTCATTTCAAATATCATATTATTTTATATTCTTTATTTGATTTCCGGATATTTGCTTGGTGTTATCTGGATTCAAGCGAACCAGTTTGTGCTTGAAAATAAAGTTAAGAATAAAGACAGGATAGTCACAATTCTGCTTAGTTTTTATCCGATAGGAGCAATTGTCTCACCTTTTATTTCATCAAAGATTATCAGGATGAACCTTAATTGGAGATTTGCATATTATATTGTTGTCTTTTTAATAGTGTTAAACATGATACTCTATATTTTAATATTGGCGAGGCGAAAAGAAGGGTCCAAAAACGATTCAAATTCTAAGCTTGGTTTTAAAGAAATATTTACCGACAAGACAAAAAATATAATATTTATTCTGGCTTTATTATCAATTGCTTTTTATTGTGCTTCCGAAACAGTAGTTGCAACTTGGGCTCCGACTTTCTTCAGAATATCAAGAAATCTGGACATACGATCGGCAGGCTATGCTTTGACTTTATTCTGGTCATTTATAATTATAGGCAGGGGGATAACCTTATTTATTGCAGGCAGAATCAAAGCTATAAAAATAATACTTGTTATATCAATTCTTGCCATAATTTCCATGGCTGTAGTTGTATTTCTGCATAGCCAGAATTTAATATACGTTTTTATCGCAGCCGCGGGCCTTGGATATTCTGCCATATTTCCGTTGATTATATCAACTGGCAGTACCTTATATGACAGGGGCAGGGGGCTTCTTGCAACAGGTTTGTTTGTAGGAGCAAATACAGGCATTGCTATTGCACCATTCTTAACAAAATTTTCTTCCTCAGTAAGTATGATTTTCTCGCTATCTCTTTCATTTATCCTTATGATATTTGTGAGCTTAATTATTCTTTCCATACAGAGAATTATTTCAAGAAAAAAAATATCTTTATAAAGGCTCACTGCACCATAAACCAGTATTGTTAAATCACCAATAAAATTATTTTATTAGTACCTTGCATTATAAGATACATTGTGTTATTATACTCTCAACAATAGGCAATAGAAAGGATTTAAGTCATGAATATACAGTTTAAAAAAGGAGTTCTTGAGCTCTGTGTCCTTGCCTTGCTGACGAAAAAAAACAGATATGGTTACGATCTGGTAAACGAGATATCCAAAAATATAGAATTTTCAGAAGGAACCATATATCCGCTTTTAAGAAGGCTTAAAAATGTTAAATATGTGACCACATATCTGCAGGAATCTCAGGAGGGAGCTCCTCGAAAATATTATAAATTAACAGCTTTGGGCCAGAAAATAACAGAAGACTTAAAAAAGGACTGGTATGATTTTGTTGGAAAGGTCAATCATATTCTTGAGGGTGGTGATACTAATGAATAAAAAGCAGTATATTGAAAAACTGGCAAGATATCTGAAAGGTCTCCCCAAGGAAGAGATAGAAGATATTTTAAATGATTTTGATGAACATTTTGAAATTGGAAAAGAGAGGGGCAGGAAAGAGGAAGAACTTTCTATTTCACTCGGTAATCCAAAAACTCTTGCAAAAGAGATAAGATTGGAATCTTATATAAAAAAAGCGGAACAGACAGCAAGTGCTGCAAATATTGGAAGAGCAGTTTTTACATCAGTCGGCCTTAGCTTCTTTAACCTTATCTTTATTTTGCCGCCCTTTATGGTAATTTTTGCAGCAACCATTGCATTGTTTGCAGCAGCAGTTTCAATAGGCGCAGCAGGCATTACGGGAACCGTAGGGAGCTTTTTTTATCCCCTGTATTCACAATATATTACCTTTAAAGTTAATATTGCAGCTCAGATCTTTGCATTTATCGGACTGGGATCATTTGGAATTCTTTTCTTTATCGGAGATCTGTACCTTGCAAAAATTATTTACAGGCTTGTTGTAAAGTATTTGAGGTTTAACTTAAGCATCATAAGAGGAAGGAGGCAGCAAGATGGAATCTAGTATGAAGAAATTTATAATAGTTTTAGCTTCGATAATGGCATTATCTTTCCTGATTGCATTTACTATTCTTTATACAACAGGGGGTATTACAGCAGTTACTGTGAATTCTTCCCAAATAAAATCCCAGGAATTTTTTAAGGTCAATGAGATTAATCAGATAGTTATCGATGTGGTTAATACTGATGTTAATATCATTCCGGTTGTTGGTAAAGAAGTAGAATTGAATTTCTATGGAAACATTACTACAAATCTGACTGCAGGCAAACCTGAGATGGTGACTGATTTAAATAATGGTGTTTTAACTATCAAAGTAATGTAATAGATGCTTTAAAGATAAATACTAGTGCCAGTACATTGGAAATTGGTTTTAAAAGCAGGTTCATTAATGTAATTCCAACAAAAGATATTATTTTTCATCTCAAGGTCAAGGATATAAAAAATATAGAACTTTCAGGAGCCGGAAGCATTGAATGTGATAATCTTAATGTTGAATCACTATCAATAGATTCCAGCGGAGCCGGGAGCATAAAAGTAAATATTCACGCAAAGGATCTTGAAATTGGCATATCCGGTGCAGGGAAAGTAAACTTATCCGGCGAAGTTGACACTCAGCAGTTAAATATATCAGGTGTAGGTTCTTATGATGCCAAAGAGCTTGTCAGTAAAAACTGTGAAATCAACATAAGCGGCGCCGGCAAGGCAGTTGTAAATGCAACACAGACTCTTGATATAAAAATGAGTGGATTTGGAAAAATTGATTATGTTGGAAATCCAACAATTACCCAGAATATATCGGGAGCAGGGTCTATAAAAAGTATTGATTGAGACTGATGGCATCATGCAATGTCGAGCAATATACATGCTGATATTTTGCAGCAGCGGCAACTAAGTTTTTGAAGAAAATAAAGATAATTGATAGCGGAAAAAGATAATAATATTAAGACAAGAAAGTTAAAACAAGAAAAGGAGAAAAAAATGACTGAATTAACAAAAGAAGAATTAGATCAGGGGAAGAAAGTACTGGGAGGAATATTTATTCTTTTCTGGGTAATAGCAGTAATTGTGGGCCTTGGAATGACATCGCTTAACTGGCTGCCGGGATTTGTACATGGTTTTAACTGGGGTCCGGTTGATATTGGACTTCCATCTCCGAATACTACATGGATTTTTCTTGCGCTTTATGTAGCTGAACTTGTTGGGCTTTACATGAGAAAAGCCTGGGCCGTACCTCTGGGAAGAGCAGGACTGGTAGTAGCAATGGTTGTTTTCTTTCCCATCGGCACAATCTTTGGTGCAATACTTTGGAAAAGAATAAATGACCCCGCTGCTAAAAAGTATTTGAATTATGCAATGACTGAAGAAAGCAAAACCAATAATGTAAAACCCGTAGAGGTTAAAGCAGAAGAGGTTAAAACTGAAGAACCTAAAATAGAAGTTGATAAAGAAAAAACCAAATAAGGAATAGAACCGATAGAGTGGTTGATTGGTGAAAGCTAATCGTTTCGGAGCTTTATTCAGTAAATAGCTGCATTGATTTTAAAGCAGGAGCATCCAATTTCAGAAGCTCCTGCTTTTTTTACAGTTGGTGAAACAAAAGGCATGGATGGTCCAAAGACCAAAGGCACTTATCTTTGGATAAAAGTCAAAGGCTGGAGATTTTAAAAATTTTACTTTAAAAAAAATATTAATATTTGTTATAATACTTTTTACTTAATATTAACTTTTTTAAAAATACCAAAATTTCATTATGGAAGAAACTGTAAGCTGGCTTTTAGAGGACGATAATCCTTCCGTTAAGTATTTTACCAGAAAAGATATCCTTGGGGAGGAACTTAGCTTAAAAGAAGTCAATACTTTAAACGGAGAGATACTAAAAAGCGAACCAATAAAATCTATTCTGGAACTTCAAAATTCCCAGGGCTGGTGGTACGAAGATAATTTTACTTTTAACCCTCTTTATAAAAATACATTCTGGCAGCTTTATTTCCTTTCACAGTTTGGAATAAATAATAAAAATAAGACTATAGACAAAGCTGCACATCTTATAATAAAACATATGCAGAATGATAAGGGTTCTTTCCCTTCATTAGGAAGGTATTCAGGCAATCTTGCCTGCATGCAAGGAATAACACTTGAAATGCTTTTACGGCTGGGATATATGGACGAGGATTTCACTAAAAAAACCGTAAATTTTATAACTGATTTTGTTTTCAGGACTGATTACAGGTGCAAATACAGGCAAAATTTCAGATGTCCCTGGGGTACTATTAAAATTCTTAAGGCTCTTAATTTAATATCTAAAGATAAAAGAGATGATGCGATCCTCAGCGCAGCAAACAGGGCAATAAAATTTCTCTTAAGCCATAATATGGTGGAAGCAAAATATCCAAGAAAAAAACCAAGAAGCAACCAGTGGTTTTTATTTGGTTTTCCAAGAGGTTATCAGAGTGACATTCTGGAGATGACTTCTGCATTGGTGGATGCAGGCTGCAGCAAAAATGTATCCAATCTCAAGGCTGCATTGAAATATATTTCCGCCAAAAGGCAAAAGGACGGGACATGGAAAATGGAGTTTTCATTAAACGGCAGAATGCTTGTTGACATAGAAAAAAAGAATAAACCCAGCAAGTGGGTCACATTTTTTGCCTTAAAAACACTTTTAAAATCAGGATATATTAAAACCTAAAGTAAAACTTCTTACCGTGTAATAAATTCATATATTTTTTCAAATATCCTGGGATTTAAAATCAATTTACTTGTGTGCAGTCTGTTAAACCAGTAAATCCGAGGTTTTCCAAGAGCCTCCCATAATTCTTTAGTAGATTTTTTCGAAAAATAATGATCAAATCTTGAATTGATCATAAGTACGTTTTCAGGATTGATTTTATTTGCAAAAGCCACAGGGTCGCAAAGAAAACACATTTTTTGCACTTTTTGTTTAAGTTCGGGATAATTTTCCAGATCCCATGTTAAGTCTTCAATTTTAATTTCTTTGAAATCTTTTAAAAAATCGGGAAAGCGGGTGTAATATTGGCTGCATTTTTCTTTCGTTATAAAGCCTTCCTGGCTGCAATTGCCTTTGAGAAGAAATCTCAGAAAACCCTTCCAGTGGATTTCATTCCAGTTTCCTCCTCCAATTAAAAATATACCCTTTGAAATTCTGCTGTCGCAGGACATGGATATTACAGAAACCATGGTACCAAGACTAACGCCGCATATTATTATTTTTTTCAAGGGGAGCAAATCAAGACTGATGTCGATAAGTTTTCTAATGTCAACGACACTTTGATGGAAAAATAAAAGTGTTTCCTTGTCATCATAACTAATGAGCCTCTGGCCGCTCAATTCAACACCAGGTGCCCTGTTAAGATGAAAAGGAAGGTTTATGAATGCACAGTTAAAACCCTTATTGACCAGATTGTATATGAAGCTATTATAGTTGACAATCTTCTTTTGGTTTGCAGCAAATCCATGAACGAATACAAGAAGCTTGTCATTTTTACCCAGAAAAAGTTCTGCATAAACAGAATCATTTTCTTTAATTCCGGTCCTGTAAGGGGAATCATATTCTAAAATATATTTCTTAAAACCAACTGGCGGTTTTCCAATATCAGGAAAGGCCATGACTTCTCTGATCTTTAGATTTGTTTTAATGTCGTTAGCATAACTGTATAACTTCATTGATTTATGGTTTAAAAATTTTTCTGCTATAATTCTGCTATAATTTAAAATAGAATTAAATTATAATAGCAGAAAGTAGAACTTTAAGAAATATTTAAGGAGGATTATATGTGCGGTAATTCAGATAACGGATTTTCAACAATTAAGGGTGGAATAATTGGTTTCAGTCTTGGTATAGTCGTAGGTGCCTTAGCTGCTCTTTTTCTTACAACAAAAACCGGTGAAGAATTGAGGTCGGACGTGAAGAGAATTGCTGTTGAAATAAAGGATAAAGTTGAAGAAAAAGCCAGCAAGATAAAGGATTTAACAAAAGACAAATATGAAGATATCGTCAATACTGTCATTGATAATTATAAAAAGGTAAAAGATTTTACAGAAAAAGAAATCAATCTTATCAAAGAATTGATAATGAAGCAGAAAGACATAAAGGTTTAATAAAACAAAATCTTAAATTTTTACTTCATTTTCCATTTGGTGAGAATATTCTCTCTATCGAATACTTTAATTGCAAGTTTGAGAATCAGCGGGCAAAATGCAATTAAAACCAGGCAGCCTATCAGAAGATATTTAATATTAAGCATGAAAAATCCGGCAACTTGAAATCCGATTATTGCATAAATCGGAAATATCACCACTGCTCCAATACCTTGTGCGGATCTGATATCTGTTGATTTTGAAGAAACAATTATGCTTATCATTGTTATTATAAAAGAGATCACCGGACTCAAAATAAAAGCAGCAATTACCCATTCCCATGTAGGCAGGGGGGTAATACCTATCTTCATATAAGCAAAAACATCGACCACTATAGTAATTAAGATAAAATTAATCGTAGAAATGATCAAAGATGGTATCATGCTTGTCAAGGTCTTTCCTAAAAGAAGCTCGCTTGTTTTTATGGGAGTTGCAATCAGAGGTTCCAGAGTATTGCTTTCTTTTTCAAGAACAACAGATGCAGGTGCGATCAGGCTGGGGAGCATAGCAGGTATAAGCAGTAGAAATATTATAAATTGCTTAATCATAAATGAAATCATAGATTCATAAACATTTGTAGAAGCACCGAAGAATTTTGCCATGAATCCTGCAGTATCGGGATCTTTTACAATGGCTTCAACCGACATGGTAAGTATTGCCGGAAATGCTATGGAAAACATAAAGCTTACAAGAAGTATGGGAAGCCATATGCTTCTGTTTTTTATAATTTCTTTTATTTCTTTTCTAAATATTTTTAATGCGTTTTTCATTAATCTGTTTTTCCCTAAATATTATCCTTTAATCAGGTCCAGATAGATTTCCTCAAGACTTGCCTTTATCTCGTTGAAATATATGATTTCCGAACCATTATCAACGAGAAGCTTTATTATTTTTGGATTTAAAATTTCCGGATTTTCAAGTGCAAATACTACTTTATTTTCTTTAAATTCAAATGATTCAATTTCTTTGAATGCCTTAAGCAAGCCAATGTATTTTTTGGCATCTTCTTTAAACACTATTTCTATCTTCTTTTCTCTTTTATTTTTTTGAAGCTTGTCAAGAGTTGAGATTTTTATGATTTTACTTTTAATTATACATACGACATCTGACAGGTTCGAAGCTTCTTCAAGGTTATGGGTACATAAAAAAACAGTAGTTTTTTCATTCTTAAGACTCTCGATAAAATTCCTGACCAGATATGCACTTTCAGGGTCAAGTGCTGCAGTAGGTTCGTCAAGGAATAATATTTTGGGTTCATGCACTAGAGCTCTCGCGAGTGCCAGCTTTTGTTTCATGCCTTTTGAAAAAGTGCTTACAAGACTGTCTTTTCGGTCCCAGAGGTCAAACATTTTCAAAAATTTCACAATATTTGATTTTCTTTTCTGTTCATCAATTTTGTAAAATCCTGAAAAATAATTCAAGTTTTCATAAGCAGAAATTTTTTCATACATTCCGGGCGTTTCTGTGAGAAGTCCAATGATTGATCTTATGTATTCACCATTTTTTCGGGAGTCATGATCATTTATGATGATACGCCCGCTTGTGGGCTGAATTAAAGTAGAAAGCATCCTTAAGGTTGTTGTTTTACCTGCCCCGTTTGGTCCCAGGAATCCAAAAATCTTACTTTCCTGAACATTGAAAGAAATATTATCAACTGCAGTAATATTACCGAATTTTTTTGTTAAATTTTCAACGTGAATCATAACGGAGTATTATATTAAATATTTGCTGTTTTTTCAAAAAAATAAAAATAGTATATTATTATTAAAACATTTTTATTAAAACATTTTTCTAAAAGGGTTTTATAAGTTTTGGTTTAATTTAGGATATTTTTATTATGAATGTCATTTCAACAATAATTCCAATTAAAATCAATATTTTACCTGAAAACCTGGTTTATCTTTTAAACTCCACTGGAAAGTACGGCTACATATGCTTTTTTGATTCAAGCCTGGTACCAAACAAATATTCAAAATTTTCATATGTATGCTGGAAACCCAGGTTTATTATAAAAAGCGATGAAAAGACAAGTACATTTTTAAATTGCTTGTCAGGAAAACATCAAACCTTTAATACCAATCCCTTGTTATTTTTAAAAGAAATCTCGAATGCAGCAATTGCTCAAAATAATATAATTTATCACTTTGCTTCGGAAAATTATTCTGCCAATACCGGAAAGAACAACCTGCCCGATTTTATAGGCGGACTTGCCGGATATATCTCATACGATCTGAAAAATTATATTGAGAGATTACCGCAAAAAGCAAGAGATGACATTTTCTTACCCTTATATATAATGGCATACTACGATAACCTGATGGCTTATGATATTGATAATAAAAGGTGGTTTTTCATAAAAAATTTTGTAGTGGATAATAAGGAAATGGGCAAAACAAGCAAATCTGTTCCTGATTATTTTCGGGATTGCTTCCAAGATGAAATGAATTTGATTTACAAAGATATTAGCGATCGTGAAATTGCTAAAATTATAAACAAGGAAAAAATAAGATTAATAAAGGAAATAGAAAAAATTGCTTGCACATATGGCAAAGTAATAAGCTCAGAAAAGATAGAAAGCAGGATAGTGAAGAACTGCATTAAAAAAGAAATCAAGAAAGTTGTCCTAGATTCAAATTTTACTAAAACCGATTATCTGGAAGCTGTAAAAAAAGCAAAAGAACACATTCATAACGGTGATATTTATCAGGTAAACATAACGCAGAGGTTTAGATGCGTTCTGGATGTTGATCCTTACAGTTTATATTACATATTAAGACAAAAAAATGCTGCTCCCTTTTCAGCATTCCTGAGTTTCCCTGAAGTTAAAATAGGCAGCTCTTCTCCCGAAAGGTTTTTATTTTTAAAAAATAGTTTTATTCAAACCAGGCCAATAAAGGGCACAAGACCCAGAGGGAACAACGAAAGCGAAGATGTAAAATATATGACTGAGCTGCAGAATAGTATCAAGGATCACGCTGAGTTGAATATGATAGTCGACCTTGAACGGAATGATCTTGGAAAATTTTGCGAATACGGCAGTGTAAATGTAAAAGGGCATGCCATTATCGAAAAGTATGCCCGGGTTTTTCACCTCGTATCAACCGTTACCGGAAAAGTTAAAAAAGGTTATGATTTTGCAGACATAATTAAATCAATGTTTCCCGGGGGTTCGATAACCGGTGCCCCAAAAATACGGGCGATGCAGATTATAGATGAGCTTGAGCCCACAACAAGAAGCATTTACACGGGAGCAATAGGATATGCAGGCATAAATGAAACGATGGATTTTAATATAGCAATAAGAACTTTTATAATAAAAGGCAGGGAGCTTTATTATAATGTTGGCGGCGGTATCGTGGAAGATTCAAACCCTGAAGACGAATATCAGGAAACCCTTGATAAGGGAAAGGCACTTCAGGAAGCCTTGAAGTTTTTTGAGTTAAAGAATCTTTTAAATATAAGATGATAAAACCCCAAGGAGACTTTGTGCTATAATTTTAGTTATCAATAATATAAAAGTATTTGCGTGGTCCAATGTTTGATTATATCTTTATCAATAGTAAATTTAGATCTGGCAGCAGTGCAAGGATTTCCATAGAAGATGTCGGGTTCCTATACGGTGATGGGATATTTGAGACTATAAGGTGTTATAAAGGGAAGCCTTTTAAACTGGAAGAACATATCGGCAGGCTATTTTCTTCTCTTAGACAATTAAAGTATAGTCCAAATTTTGATAAGACGTATATTAAATCTGCTGTCTATAAATTACTGTCCAAAAACGGACTTTCGCAAAATGATGCATATGTAAAAATAATAATTACACGAAACAGATATGGCAATAGGTTCCACTACGACCTGCAAATTAGACCGAATTTGATAATAATTGCAAAAAAATTGGATCCTTATCCTGATGATTATTATAAAAATGGTATAAAAATAACTGCTTCAGATTTGAAAAGAAATGCAATTGGCAATGGCCTTTACAAGTTCAAACTGCTGAACTATTTTGAAAATATATATGCAAGAAATGAAGCTTACGGCAAGCAGTCATTTGAGGGAATTTTTTTAACAAGGGACCGACTGGTTCTCGAAGGTTCCATGTCCAATATTTTTTATATAAAAAACAGCACAGTATTTACTCCTCCAATAACTCAGAATATCCTGCCGGGTATTACAAGGCAGGTTGTAATCAACATATGCAGAGAAAACAATATAAAAATCAGTGAAAGAAGAATCCACTATTTTGATATAATCAAAGCTGATGAAATTTTTCTAACTAATTCCATAATGGAAATAATGCCGGTAAAAGAAATCGATATTCATAAGGTTGAAGAGAAAATTCCAGGCTCTGTCACCAACAGATTAATGGAGCTGTATAAAAAAGAAATAGAAAATTCCTTATAGCAATTAAAAACATAAACTATATAATATAAAAAGGTTTATTAAGTCTGAGTACCATTTTTCATAATTACCATAAAAGTTATTCCTTAATGTGAATAGATCAACTCTATAAAGGGAGTGCACGTATTTGAGAAAATTTAATTGTCTCATGGAAATAATTACAAACAGAAGAAGCATCAGATCCTATAAATCCGACAAAGTGGAAGATGATAAGCTGGATTACATATTGGAAGCATTCAGAAAAGCGCCATCAGCAAAAAATCTTCAGCCCTGGAAACTCGTCATTGTAAAGAGTAAGCAAAAAAAGGGAGATCTTGCAATTGCATGTAACAACCAGTCTTTCATTTCAGAGGCCCCCATTATAATAGTTGCTTGTGCAAAGGAAGAAGAAGCATATGGAATTATGGGAGGCTACATGAATAGTTATCCAATCGATATTGCGATTGCAATGGAACATCTTATTTTGGCAGCAACGGAACTGGGACTCGGAACATGCTGGATCGGATCATTTAAAGAAAATCTCGTAAAAGGAATCCTGGGAATACCGGAAAGCATAAGAGTTGTTACCCTTACTCCTGTTGGATATCCTGCTTCTACAGTTGACCCATCCAAAAGAGGAAGGAAATCTTTGTCAGAAGTAGTTTGCTATGAAAAATATGTAGACTAAAAACCCGATATGGAAATTATTGTAACTCATGTTAGCTCCGATTTCGACTCTTTTGCTGGCATGATAGCAGCAAGTAAAATATATCCCGATGCAAAAATAGTATTACCAACCTCTATCAATCAAAACGTAAGAAAATTTTTGGCCCTTTACGAAGACTCTCTGCCTGTATTTCAAGAATCTGCAGATATTGACTTAAAAAATGTAAAAAAAGTCATAATGATTGATACCAAGATACCTGGAAGACTTGGAAGGATCAAAGAATTAATTGAGATAAAAAAAGCTGAAATAATGATATACGACCATCATAAAAAATCCAGGGAAGATATAAGTTATGGGCTTGATTATTCTGAAGAAATAGGTGCCACAACTTCCATACTTGTAGATATAATTAAAAAAAGAAAAATAAAAATTACGCCACTTGAAGCTACTTTATTTGCACTAGGCATTTATGAAGATACAGGATCATTTACTTATCCCGCCACCAGTCAGAAAGATTTCAATGTTTCATCATATCTTTTAAAAAATGGGGCTGATTTATTTATCATATCAAAGTTTTTAAATCTGTCACTTTCGGATGAGCAGCACAAATTGCTTGAAAAATTAATATCCAACTGCAGAAAATTAAAAATAAACGAAAAAGAAATAATAATATCTTATGCAGTTACCGATAAGTTTATTGAAGGTCTTTCAGTTCTTACCAGAAAACTTGCGCAGGTTGAAGATATTGCAATAGTTTTTTGCTGGGTAAAAATGAAAGAGAAGACGTATATTGTAGCAAGAAGCGATGATTTGAATGTTGATGTATCCAAGGTATTGGCGGCAGTAGGAGGCGGCGGGCATCCCCAGGCTTCGTCCGGCATTGCAAAGGATTTAAGTTTTAGTGAAATTGAGAGCAAAATAATTTCTTCACTGCAAAAATATATAAAACAACCTTTAACTGCAAAAGACATAATGTCCTATCCTATAAGAGTAATAAATGAGGAAGAAAGCATTTACAGCGTAAATGAGATTTTAAAAAAGTACGGTCATTCAGGAATGCCGATCGTCGATGCCAGGGGAGATCTTGTTGGGATTATTACCCGCAAAGATATAGATAAAGCTATAAAGCATGGCTTGTCACATGCTCCTGTAAAAGGCTTCAAATCTCATGGCATAATTACTGCAAATCTTAATACAACAATAGATGAAATTCAGAATCTAATGATAGAAAATGGAATAGGCAGGATACCGATAATCAATAAAGGTAAAATTGTTGGGATAGTTACCAGAAAAGATATATTAAGATATCTGCATGGACTTGCTTTACTGAAGTATCCTTTCAAACAACAGAATTATAAAAGATTATTTGATTTGTTTCCAAGGGATATTCAAAATATTTTTGAAGCGGTTTCAAACACCGCAAGAGAACTCAGATACAGAGCATATCTTGTGGGAGGAATGGTACGTGATCTAATTTTAGGTAAACAAAATTTTGATATCGATATCGTTGTGGAAGGAGACGGAATTATATTTGCCCGGAAATTGGGTGAGATACTAAATGCCCGTATTGACAGTTATGAAAAATTTAAAACTGCAGTTCTTATTTTAAAAAATGGGCAGCATATTGATATAGCTTCAGCAAGAATTGAATATTATGAAAAGCCGGCAGCACTTCCGGATGTTGAGATGGGAAGCATTAAACAGGATCTGGCCAGAAGAGACTTTACAATAAATACTTTGGTTTTATCCTTAAATAAAGATGATATAGGTTCAATTCTTGACTTCTTTGGCGGCCGTAAGGATATTGCTGCAAAAAGAATTAAAGTATTGCATAAATTAAGCTTCATAGAAGATCCCACAAGAATATTCAGAGCTGTGCGGTTTGAACAGAGACTTGGTTTTAAAATGGACAGCCAAACTGAAAAGTTGGCAATTTCTGCGATTGAAATGAATATCGTTTCCAAACTTATAGGGATCAGGATAAGAGATGAGCTCATTTCGATCTTGAGTGAAGAAAAATCATGGGAAGCTTTAAGAAGGCTTTATGAGCTTGGGGCATTGAAAAAAATTGGCATAAAAAGAGATATAACAAGTGAATTCATTTATTATATTGAAAAAATACTGAAGAAATGCTCAAATTTAGAAACTTTACTTGGAAAAAGAATTGAAAAATGGCGGCTTATAATTGCAGCGATATTTATGGGGAGCAGTATAAATTCTGTAAAACAATGGTGCTTTGAAATGAAAATTAAGAATAAAGATTCTTCGGTCATAATTGAATCTATTAAAAAGTTTGAAAATGTCAGAAAGAGCCTTTCGGAAAAAATTGCAAGTAATTCAAAATTATTTAAACTGGTACATAATTTATCGGGGGAATTATTAGCTATGATTGCCAGTGAAAGCAGCATTCATAATCACAATATCCAAAGATATTTAAAAAAACTTTCTAATATCAGATTGGAGATTACCGGAGAAAACTTAAAAAATTTAGGATACAGGCCCTCAAAAGAATTTAAAATAGTTCTCGAAAAGCTGCTGGAGCTCAAGCTGGGTGGCAGGTTAAAAACCAGAGAAGATGAGTTATCCATGGCACGGAAAATATTAAACTCCGATGAGTAATTCTTGAGTCAGCATTTAAGAAAAATTTTCAGGAAAACCAGAATTTCAATTTATAAAATAAATAAAATTTTGTGAGTAAATATTGTATATTATTTAATAAATTTGTATAATATGCAAATTATATTTATAAATATCTCGATTATAAGTAATCAAATTTGGAGTAAATATGGAGCTCGACAATAAGGTAAATGGTGAATTTGAATTAATTCATGAAGGAACAATTACAGACGTAAGAAATTTTTTTGCTTCATCATGCCATTGCGGCATACGAAAATTTAGAGAAGATTTCTGCATTTTATTCACTCCTGAACAATCAACCTGCAGCGGAACGTTTACAAAAAATAAATTTGCTGCTGCACCTGTTGTTCTAGACAAGGAACAGTTAAAAAAGAGCAGGGATATAAAGGCAATAATAATAAACAGCGGAATATCAAATGCATGTACTGGCAGCCAGGGAATTGAAAATTCTATGTTAACTGTTGAACTTGCATCAAAATATTTAAATTTAAACAAAGAGAATATTCTGGTTGCATCGACAGGAAGGATCGGTAAACAGCTTCCTATGGAGAAGATTGAAAAAGGTATAATTATTTGCAGCAGGAATCTGAACAAGCATAATGGTCATAATGCTGCCAAAGCAATACTTACAATTGACAGAAATCCAAAGGAGATTGCAGTAAAATTTAAGCAAGATGGTGCAGAAGTAGTTATAGGCGGGATAGGTAAAGGTTCGGTTATGATTGAACCAAATATGGCAACCACAATGTCATTTATAGCAACAGACATAAAAATACCAAGTGAACTTCTTGACGAAGCTTTGTTTGAGTGCGTTGACAGCACTTTTAACTGCATTTCCACGGATGGATGTCAGAGTACAAATGATATGATAATCATAATAGCTAACGGTGCGAGTGGAATAGAGATAACAGGAAAAGATGCAAAATTTGAAAATTTTAAAAGCGTTCTTTACCATGTATTGAAATCCTTGGCACTTAAAGTTGTCGAAGATGCCGAAGGAGCAACAAAAATAATTGAAATAAATGTAATAAGGACAAAAGATAAAGATGAAGCAAGAAAAATTGGTAAATTAATAGCCAATTCAATTTTATTCAAATCTGCAATGTTTGGTGAAGATCTAAATTGGGGTAGAATTGCTGCTGCAATAGGTTCAGTCCAAAACCAGATTGATCAAAATAATGTAGATATTTATTTTGAAGATTTTGCAGTAATGGAAAAAGGTCAGGCAGTGCAGTTTGACATAGAAAATGCAAACAAGCTTATGAAAAACAAGCATCTTAAATTTACAGTTGATTTAAACTCCGGCAACTCTGATGCTAAAATATATACGGCTGATATATCTTACGACTATATCAGGATTAATGCTGAGTATAAGAAACAGAAATAATAATATAATATAGGTCGTTACTAAAAATTTTATTTAAAAGATTTAATAGTGATTGGAAAATATGACAGCCAGCAAGGATGAAATAATAAAAATAAAATTAATTAAAGAAAAAGCAGCAACTGAAACTGAGAAGTTTCGGAAACGCGCTATTGAAATGGCAAACCACATATTTGATAATCCGGAGTCCGGCACCAAAGAATTTAAGGCCAGAGACTATCTTAGCACCGAACTTAAAAAAAATGATTTTCAAATTCAAGAAAGTATAGGTGGGCTTGACACTGCATTTAAAGCTCAGTTCAGTTTTGAAAAGCCAGGTCCGACAGTTGCATTTATTGCAGAATATGATGCGCTTCCAAACATTGGTCATGCATGTCATCATCACATAATTGCCTCTGCTTTGGCAAACGCTGCAATTGCAATGAGCAAACTTGACAAGGATCTTTGTGGAAAAATTGTATGCATGGGAACGCCTGCCGAAGAATGTATGGATGCAAAAGGCATAATGAGAAAAAATGGAGCCTTTGATGGTATTGATGCGGCTTTGATGTTTCACGGTGGTTCAAGAAATAATACATGGCCGACTATACTTGCCTTTGACGCTCTTGAATTTTGCTATAAAGGAAAATCTGCCCATGCGGCTGTGGCACCTTACGAAGGTATAAATGCTCTTGATGCAGTTATACTGCTTTTCACTTCTGTAAATGCATTAAGACAGCAGTTGAGGGAAGATGTAAAAATCCATGGAAACATAATCAAAGGCGGGGATGCGGTAAATATCATACCCGAATCTGCTTCAGCAAGATTTTATATAAGGTCACAGCACCGAAAGTATTTAAATGAAGTTGTAGAAAAAGTAAAGAATTGTGCCAGGGGAGCAGCGCTCCAAACCGGAGCACAATTAACCATATCAGTTTTCGAAGATTCTGGAAATGACCTTCTGAAAAATAGTTTTTTAATTAAGGAATATGAAGAAAATTTTGAATCAATCGGAGAAAAACTTGATGAACGGCCATTTCTATTAGGTTCAACTGATACCGGAAATTTGAGCTATCATATTCCTGCAATAGAGCCTATGGTAAAAACTGCGGAAGAAGGATGTGCTCTTCACACTGTTGAATTTTTAAATTACGGCAAAACTGAAACTGCCTATCACGGCATGATGATTGGAATGAAATCAATAGCAATGACTGCAGTCAGAATATTAATGGATGCAGACTTTCTGGAAGATGTTAAGAAAGATTTTTTAGAAAATGCTAAAAAAATAAAGCTTTTTTGAAGCTCTATTTGAACTTCAAAGATTGCAAAAAATATTAAAATAATAAATAATATTACCAGCAAGAGATGCCGGTTGAAAAAACTGGAGCCGAAGGTTTTATAATCTCAGGCAAAAAGATTGCTGTAAATTTTATTCTGGAGAAATTTGAATAAATTATGGATTTATTCAAATACCGAAGGGGATAAAATCTCTCAGGTAAAAAGACAGAATAGTTCTTAACTGTAATGTTAGGTATTATTCTGTCTTTTTTATTTTTACATTTTTTTATTTTTATTAAAGGGAAAGAGAGGTTTAAATGCAATTTGCAAAAAGAATGGACAGGCTTGGTATTGAGAATGCTTTTATGGTACTGGCACAGGTTACAAAGCTCAAGGAAGAGGGCAAAGATATTATTAATTTTGGAGTTGGTGAACCCGATTTTGATACTCCTTTAAATATAAAAAAAGCAGGTATTGCTGCTATCGAAGAAAATAAGACTCATTACGGTCCTCCCGCCGGTATCCCTGACTTTAGAAGAGAAGTAGCAAAATATGTAAGCAAAACAAGGGGGATTGATGTTTACCCTGATGAAGTTTTAATAACTTCAGGCGTAAAACCTATGATTTTTTATGCAATACATGCCCTTGTTAATGAAGGTGACGAGGTTGTTTATCCAAATCCCGGATATCCTATATATGAATCCATTATAAATTTTGTCGGCGGTAAATCTATCCCGCTGCCTTTGCTTGAAGAAAAAAAATTCTCATTTGACATAAATGATCTAAAGAATGCAGTAACGATAAAAACTAAAATGATTGTTATAAATTCACCGCAGAATCCCACAGGTGGAATTTTAAGCCAGGAAGATCTTGAAGGAATTGCTGAAATAGCAATTAAAAACAATATATGGGTTTTATCAGATGAAATATACAGCAGGATAATATACAGCGGGCAGTTTAAAAGTATTTCTTCAATTCCCGGGATGAAAGAGCATACTATCATTCTTGACGGCTTTTCAAAAATATATGCCATGACAGGATGGAGACTGGGATATGGAGTAATGGCAAAAGAGTTGACAGAACAGGCAATCAGGCTCCAGACAAATGTTGATACCTGTAGTGCAACATTTACGCAATATGCCGGAATAGAAGCCTATAGGGGACCGCAGGACGCTACTTATGAGATGGTTAAAGAATTTAAAGAAAGAAGAGATCTGATTGTTAAAGGTTTGAATGATATTAAAGGCATTAACTGTCTGGTTCCTGATGGAGCATTCTACGTAGTTTAAATGCAATTTGCAAAAAGAATGGACAGGCTTGGTATTGAGAATGCTTTTATGGTACTGGCACAGGTTACAAAGCTCAAGGAAGAGGGCAAAGATATTATTAATTTTGGAGTTGGTGAACCCGATTTTGATACTCCTTTAAATATAAAAAAAGCAGGTATTGCTGCTATCGAAGAAAATAAGACTCATTACGGTCCTCCCGCCGGTATCCCTGACTTTAGAAGAGAAGTAGCAAAATATGTAAGCAAAACAAGGGGGATTGATGTTTACCCTGATGAAGTTTTAATAACTTCAGGCGTAAAACCTATGATTTTTTATGCAATACATGCCCTTGTTAATGAAGGTGACGAGGTTGTTTATCCAAATCCCGGATATCCTATATATGAATCCATTATAAATTTTGTCGGCGGTAAATCTATCCCGCTGCCTTTGCTTGAAGAAAAAAAATTCTCATTTGACATAAATGATCTAAAGAATGCAGTAACGATAAAAACTAAAATGATTGTTATAAATTCACCGCAGAATCCCACAGGTGGAATTTTAAGCCAGGAAGATCTTGAAGGAATTGCTGAAATAGCAATTAAAAACAATATATGGGTTTTATCAGATGAAATATACAGCAGGATAATATACAGCGGGCAGTTTAAAAGTATTTCTTCAATTCCCGGGATGAAAGAGCATACTATCATTCTTGACGGCTTTTCAAAAATATATGCCATGACAGGATGGAGACTGGGATATGGAGTAATGGCAAAAGAGTTGACAGAACAGGCAATCAGGCTCCAGACAAATGTTGATACCTGTAGTGCAACATTTACGCAATATGCCGGAATAGAAGCCTATAGGGGACCGCAGGACGCTACTTATGAGATGGTTAAAGAATTTAAAGAAAGAAGAGATCTGATTGTTAAAGGTTTGAATGATATTAAAGGCATTAACTGTCTGGTTCCTGATGGAGCATTCTACGTATTTCCAAATGTGACAAGAGTATGTAAAAATCTTGGATTGCAGAATTCAAGAGAGCTGCAGCAGCTAATCTTACACAAGGCTGATGTTGCAGTTCTTCCAAGAACGTCTTTTGGAATAAAAAATGTTGGGGAAAAAGAAGAGTATATAAGACTTTCGTATGCGACATCCAAAGAAAATATAATTGAGGGGTTAAGAAGAATTAAAAACCTTATAGAAAATTATAAGTAATAATAATTATTTTGCAGTTATTTTTATTTCAAGGATATCCATCCACTATTTAGAAATGAATTGTTATTTAGCCAGGTAGGCTGCTCCCAGGGCTCCTGTAATCTCGGGTTGCTCAGGTATATTTATTTTGACTCCAAGCTTTTCTTCAAGGGCTTTTACAACTGCAAGATTTTTTGCTACACCTCCTGTCATGCATGCAGGCTTTTCCAGCCCGATGCGTTCAACCATCGATACAATTTTATTTACAATTGAGTAGACCAATCCTTTTATAATTTTATTCTTATCGATTCCCTGGCCGATAAGAGATACAACTTCTGATTCTGCAAAAACTGTGCACGTAGAAGATATGTCAACTTTTTCATTTGTTTTTGTAAAAATATCACCAAAATGTTCAAGTTTTATTTCAAGTGCACGTGCCATAACTTCCAAAAATCTTCCTGTGCCTGCGGCGCATTTGTCGTTCATTAAAAAATCTACAGGATTTCCTGATCCGTCAAGCTTTATTACTTTGCTGTCCTGACCTCCGATGTCAATTACTGTCTTTATTCCTGTAAAATAATTAAGAACACCACGTGCATGGCAGCTTATCTCGGTTATATTTTTATTTGCAAAAGGAATATTTATCCTGCCATATCCGGTTGCTATTATCGAAGAAATATCTTCTTTGCTTATAGATGCTTTCAGGCAGGCTTCATCAAAAGCTCTAAGTGCTGCATCTTTGCTGCTTGCGCCTGTTGGAATAATAACATAGGCAACAATTTTGCCTTTGATATACGGATCCTTATTGTCCCGTGATAAAATAACAGCTTCAGTTGAAACTGAACCTACATCCACTCCGCAAGTATACATTCCTGCCCTTTCTTTTTTGATATATAGTTGGTTTTTAATAAAGTCAATTTTGTTTAGAGTTAATTATTTCCATAAAACCCTGAATTCTGGTAAGGATCTGACCCTCTGAAGAATTATTTTTATTAAGGCAATCACCATCAAGAATAAGGGTAGAAATATTATTATCTCTTAGAGTATCTTTGATTATTCTCGCGCCGCCATTACTGTGTCTGCATCCCCAATGTGCGAATAAAATTACGCCGTCTATTCTATAGTTGTTAACCATTTCAAGTATGGCCGCCATCCTGTTTTCAACGCTTCCATTAAGCGGGTGTGATAACATTTTCAATGCCAGGCTGTCAAAAGGTTTTTCAGTGTCCAGTTCCGGCCAGTAAACTTGATTGATCTCTTCAAAGACAACCCTGTAATTATTATTTTCCAGAATTTCAAAGATATTGTTTTTATAATATGGTTTAAGGTGAAGCCACAATATCCTTTTAACTTTTCCGGTTTTCTGTTTTTCTTTAATATTAGAATTACTTTTTTTATTATGGGACGGTCTATTTTGTATTTCAAGAAAATCTTTAAGCTCAAAATAGATATTTTTATAGATAATCACTGCATCTTTTGTTCCGGCCAAACCGTGAAACGGAAGAATAAAATTTAATCCATTGAAATGTTTCGGATAAATTAAAAGTTCTTTCCTTATATCGTTCACTTTTGCGGCCCAATACCTGAATTCATTTGACAATCTCAATGTATCCCTGAACTTATCCATATCAAGCTGTTTTCCCATTTTCTTACAGATGCTTACACTAATGTCTTCAAGCTGAGACGCCAGATATTTAATGGAATCAGCAGTTTTTTTATAAGGAACATCTACAAGATAAAAATTATCTTCGATGTTATATTTTTTTGCATCAATATAAAAAGTTTTTTGTGCAGCATCGCATGCAAGACTTGAACAAATCAAAAACTGTGGTAATGGAAACAAATCAAGTTCAACTGCACCTGATGCGCTTCTGTGGAAAGTACAGAGGTCGGGTGTATACCACTGTGATGAAGCTTCTTTCAGAGTTTTATCCGTAAGTCCCAATCCTGCAGTAAATCCTGCCATTACTTCAGGCAAAAAAGGTATCAAATCAAGGGAATGCAGCAATTCATATGGCAGAAAAAGAGAACCATAAGCCACTGGATATTTTTTGGAATAAGCTTTCTTTATATTTTTAATGGTTGCCATATTTAAATATTTGTCAGATTTGGATGCAAATGTCATCCCATAAGCAGGAAGAACCGGCCAGCTTCCAATAATACCAAGTATTTTTTCTATATAATCTCTGTTAAGATTTTTTTGAATCTTAATTTTTAATGTTTCTTTAATATTTTCAGTAAACCCCATTTTCTATTACTTTCTTTTTTACTGCATGATTCTATAAAATTTCCAGGAATGCCTGAATTCTTGTCTTTATCTGGCCTTCCGAGAAATTATTATGTTCAATTTCCAGAAATAAGCTCTGTGTACCTATTTCACTAAGCTGTTGCCTTAAAAGCGGATAAAAAAGAAGGGTATTATCACAAAATTTCATACTCAGGAAAATAACGCCTTTTATATTGTTGCCAATAACATTTTCTTTAATTTCATTTAATTTAATTCCAAGATTTGCCATTCTCATGCATTGAGGCTTTTTTAAATATCTTGCTGCAATTGATCCAAGCAGGATTTCAATGTTATTTTTTTTAGAAGTATTTTCCATAACTTCCACAAGTCCTTCGTAATACCTGCTTGAATTGCAAAGATCAGAAGCAGCAATTTTACAATTTAACTCTTTAAAACTTTTCCATAATTTATCTTCGTTTATGAAGTTACCAATAATCATTATTCTGGGCGCAGGGCTTTCATTTTCACTATTGCCGCTACTTTTAAATGCTGTTGATTCTTCTGAAATTTTTTCCAGGTAAGTGTGCAAATCCTGAATAAATATTTCTGTCTCTGATATCATGGATAATTTTAAAATATCAAAATAATCTGAATTGTCAATCCGACCGCTGCTCTCACTGTAGTATTGGTTCAATTTTTTTAAAAGAGTTCTTTTCTTATTAACAAGCTCAATAGATTTCTTTAAAAAATCAAATTCAATTTTAGATTTATTAAGTTCACCTAAAAAATCTGAAAGTTCAAATAAATTATTGGAGAAATGCTTTATTGCAGCATTTGTATTTATTCTGGGAACATCCAACATAAATGACGGAGTCTGTGGTTTGTATTTTTTGCAGATATCATACAATCTTCGCATACCGTCGCAGGAATTGGTAAAAATAATTGCGCTTAACCCGCTGCTTATATCATTTAATATGCTTTCCCAACTTGACTTTAAGTAAGGGCAGAAGTTTGTAGGGAAGTAACCTTCGGCTTTATTAACCCTGTTTTCACCAAGTATTCTGGCGGGAGTAAATCCTGCAGAAATAATTATTTCTTCCGGCATATAAGTACAAAGCCATCCGATACGAAGCCTTTCATCTTTTACTGTTTTAAATGAATTGGAAAAATGATTACCAATGTTTCTTATCTGACTTTCAGGTTCTGTCATGTTTAAAAGAGTTATTGTTGAATTATATTCTTTCCAATGACTTCTTCGTTGCGGTCGAAAGTATCAGAAATTCCGACATGTCCCCAAAAATCTTCAATATACAGCCCGTCAATCTGCCCCTTATCTTTACCTTCCACCGTAATTTTGACTTTTTTTATTTCTTCAAAATTTGTCAAAGTGTTTACAATTGAATAAATTGCAAGTATTTCTGTTGTGGAACTGTGAGGTATTTGCTCACTTGTAATAATTTCTTTACTGAAATCAGCTGTTGCCAGATTATCTTTGACAGTAACGTAATTGACTTTTGTATCGGATGGAATTGTAGGATAAAGTTCTTTGCTTACAGGACCTTTTATTAATTCTTCAATAACTGTTTTATAAAAATTTGTATCTTTGGAAATTTTTCGAATTTCCGGATCAAGATATGCCTGGTTATCAGAATATTTGGCAAAATAAATAGAAACATCAATTTTAGGGGTACAGGCATAAAAAGAAAGTGATGCAATCAGTGCTGCCAATAAAACTAAATAAATTGAGGTTTTTTTAATTCTGTTCATTTTGACTTTAAGTAAACAAATGTAATTATTTCTTTACCATATAAATATTAAATTAAAAACTTTTATTTGTATAGCTTTAATTGATATTGTACATAACATATTTATTTAAAGACAGGTGCACTTTTAACTTTAAATAAAAGACTGTTTTGAACATTTGACAATGTACCCCGTATGTGCTACATTTCACTGCATGGAGGGATAAAATTATGACTAAAACAACGGCTAAAATAAAAAGTGCTACGGTTCGCGCCCGTATTGAGCCAGGATTAAAAACAAAAGCGGAAAAATATTTTGACCTTCTAGGCCTATCAACTACGCAAGCAATTACATTATTCTTTAAGCAAGTCGAACTTCATCACGGCTTGCCTTTTGAAATAAATATTCCTAATGCCGAAACTATAAATGCTATGAAAGAAATAGAGAATGGTAGCGGTAAGAAATTCGATAATGCAGATGAATTATTCAAGCATCTTGGTATATGATGAAGCGGGTCCATAGCAGTACAGCTTTTGAAAAAGATATTGAAAGGCTGATTAGAAGAAATAAGGACATGGAAAAGCTTAAATCCGTAGTACGTTCTCTTGTGTCTGGAGAAAAGTTAGATAAAATATATCAGGACAATAAATTGACGGGAAATTATTATGGTTGCAGAGATTGTCATATAGAATCAGACTGGGTACTAATTTATAAACATGATGAAGAAACTTTATTCTTGATTCGAACCGGAACACATACTGATCTTTTCCGCTGATTATCAATAATTAAGTATACAAAAGATATTTTCAAATCCT
Organism: Actinomycetota bacterium; assembly: GCA_023475715.1. The sequence goes on along the minus strand of JAMCVO010000026.1, from coordinate 65,206 downwards.
GGAGGAAGGCTAATGGGTGTAAAATTGTTTTTAATAAGGCACGGACAGACCGAATGGAATTCTCAAGGACGTTATCAGGGGGCGCAGGATACTATCCTGACAGAGACTGGAATAAAACAAGCAAAGCTTGCCAAGAAATATCTGTCCAGGGTTAATTTTACAAATTTCTACAGCAGTCCTATGAAGAGAGCACTTCAAACGGCAAATATAATTACCGAAGGCTTAAACATTAAAATAAATATCAGAGAGAGTCTCAAAGAACTTAATTTTGGAAAATGGGAAGGCATGACATTCGAAGATATAAATACCAGCTACAAACGGGACTATCAGAATTGGCTTTCTGATCCCTACAATAATTCACCACCAGGCGGGGAAAGCTTCAAAGTTCTCTTGGAAAGAGCAGGAAATGAAATAAATAAAATAGTTGACGAAAATGCTGAAGGAAGCAATGTCGGAGTTGTAACGCACGGCGGAGTAATAATTGCCCTGCTGATTAATTGGCTTCAAATACCCAGCCAGTGCTGGAGATCCCTGATCCAAAGACAGGGGGCTATAAATGTTGTTGTTATAGATAAAAAATTCCCATACATTTCGCAGATAAATTATACGGGGCATCTAAAGCCGGTATATGATGAAAATGAAGATAAAGTTATTGAAATATACAGTAAGCTTAAAGATAAAGAATAAAAAATTAAAAAATTAAATAAATTAAAAATCAGCAATTCTGCATCTTCTTTCTATCTTATCCCAAATCAATCTTAAATAATTATCATTTTTTACCAGTATTTTCAGATAGCAATTTCACAAAAGGTAAAATTTATAAAATAAAAATATTATTTACTTGAAAAATATTTAGAATAGTGTAATATTTATTATATAAAAATATTTTTGATGCGAAGTAATATTATAATATTAACCTAAGTGGAGGTAACAAGTATGACAGACGAAATTAATATAAATAGAACCTTGGCAGTTTTTAATAAAATAGGCAAAGTTTTTGCTTCCCTTGAGAGTTTTTCCGGAGATTTAAGTTTAAGCAAGCTTGAAATTCTGACATTGGATCTAATCTTCAAAGAGGAAGAACTTATTATGAGTAAAATAGCCAAGGGACTGGATATTAGTTTTAGTACTGTAACCGGAATTATTGACCGGTTGATTGAAAAGAAGCTTGTTAAACGTGAAAGGAATGGCGGTGATCGCCGGATAGTAAGAGTTAAGCTAACTAAAAAGGGCAAGGAAGGACTCTTAATTTACCGGCAAGAACAAAAAAAAATTATGACCAGTATTATGAATATACTTACAAGAAAAGAACAAGAGGATTTTATTTGTATTCTGGAAAAAATAATTAATGTTACAGAATCAGAAAGAAAGGAGATAGTTGAAAGTGAATAGAATAAATATACATCCAGGCAATGAAAACTTTAGCAAGCCTGTTGTTATTGTTACAGGAGCTTCAAGCGGAATAGGGCGGGCTACAACTGTTTTTCTGGCAGAAAAGGGCTGGCATGTTTTTGCCACATCAAGGAAGATTGGAAGGTTAAAAGATTTGGGAAGTGCAAAAATAGATAATATTGTACCATTGCAGCTTGATGTTACAAAAGAAGAAAGCAGAATCTCTGCAGTAAATGAAGTCCTTGCACAAACCAAACGGATAGATGCATTGGTTAATAACGCCGGTTATTCTGAGATTGGGCCTCTGGAAAAAGCATCTATTGAAGAAACATACTGCCAATTTGAAACTTGTACATTTGGACCGCTAAGAATGGCCCAGCTAGTTTTGCCGACTATGCGAAAACAGGGCAGGGGCCGGATTATCAACGTTAGTACAATAGGCGGGAAAGTTTCAATTCCCTTTCTGGGATTATACAATGCCAGCAAATTTGCCCTGGAGTCAATGAGTGATGTATTGCGTATGGAGTCAGAGCCCTTTGGTATAAAAGTAATTGTAGTTGAACCGGGTGCCGTAGAATCTAATTTCAATAATATAGCTGCATTGCGAGCTCAACGCTTTAACAATGATTCAGAATCGCCATACTTTCCGTACTACAAGGGATTCAATGAATTCGTTAATAAATCTACGGCAAAAGGCTCGCCGCCGGAAATTGTAGCCAAAGTAATATACAGTGCACTGACATTAAAGAGGCCGCGTAGCCGTTATGCAGCAACTCCTGATGCCAGAATTATGCTGAAAATTATGCCAATGCTACCAGACAGAGTGAAGGATGCAATATGGAGGAGGATGATCAAGCTTTGAAAATTAGTTGTTGATTAATAATCATAATTATTATATTATCCCATCGGAAAGTATTTACGATTTAAAAATTGAATAATTGGATATTTTCCTTCTGTTCTATTAAATAAATAGAACCTAATTATTTAAAAATAATTTTAGTCCGAAGGGGGAAATTGCGTGAAAAATTATGAGTTAATGCTGATCTTCGATTCTTTGTTAGAAGACCCGGCCATAAACGAAGAACTTTCTAAAATAACCTCAATTATTGAAAAAGACAAAGGGAAAGTTCAAAGCACAGACATTTGGGGAGTAAAAAAACTTGCTTATCCAATCAAGCACCAGGATAATGGATTCTACGTATTGTTGCATTTCAATTCAGGCGTAGGGGCACTTGCAGAGCTGGATAGATTAAACAAAATTAATGATAAAATCCTCAGGCATTTCATTGTAAAAAGCAATGAAAGTAATTAATTTTTTATTTATTAATCAACAAAGGGGAAAATTATGGCTATTGGTATTAATAATATAACAATAGTTGGAAATTTAACAAGAGATCCTGAACTTAGATTTACACCTAGTGGAACTCCGGTTGCCAGTTTTGGATTGGCAGTAAACAAAAGCATACAAAATAAAGATACCGGCGAATGGACCAGCAGCGCCGATTTTTTTAATATTGTTGCATGGTTCAAACTTGCTGAAAATTGTGCACAAAGCTTAACAAAAGGTGATAGAGTTTTAATTTCCGGCCGACTATCTCAGGATAATTGGGAAGACAAGTCAGGGCAGAAAAGATCTGCTTGTAAGATAATTGCAAATATCATTGCGCCAAGTTTGGAATTTGCTTCCTGTAAAATTGAAAAAAATCCGAAACTGGAATCAGGCGCAGCTCCATCTGAAATATCAGCAGACGAAGATCTTGATTTTACGGATGACGATATTCCTTTTTAAAATAAAAATGAAAAAATTATAAAGTAAAAGTATTAAATAATTTAAATTTATGATGAAGGAGATTTAATTGGGTAAAAAAACAAATAAGTCAATGGGAGAAAAGGAAAAGAGCTCATCGGGACAGCAGCAGCAATCATCTCTCAATTTAAGACAAAGAAAAAGATTTTGTTATTTTTGTAAGGAGAATATAAATACTATTGACTACAAAAATGTCAGTATGCTAAAAAAATTTGTATCAGACAAAAGTAAGATCAGGCCCAAAAGATCTACAGGCAATTGTGTTCAGCATCAAAAAATGATAGCTGCTGCAATTAAAAGAGCAAGAGAAATGGCTTTGATGTCATATTACAAAAGATAGAAGAAAATGCCTTTAAATAAAATTTATAAAAAATCTTTAAATATCACAAATGTCCTTTGATAATTTAGAAAATACAGGTACCAGAAAAGCAAATCTGGCAATTTTGATATTATTTACTTTCCTGGCGCTAATGATAACTTATTTCTTACCCTTTGTGGGTTTTGTAAGTCTGGCAATGCTTCCAATTCCATGTATCTTATTGCTGCTGTCGGGAAGAAAAAGAGATGCTGTCATTTGTGCTGTAGCAGGAGTGGTACTATTATTCTTTTTGAATTATGCCTTTGCTGCAATAGTACTTATTGCAATAATTGCAATTTCTTTTGATTATAAGTATTTTTTTGATAAAGACAGAAAAATACCAATAATAGTTTTTTCGATATTTATAATTTTTATAGCTGCAGCCATTTTATATTTTTTAATAGAATCTTTTGTGGTTAGAAATAACCTGATGAGTGAAATTTCTAAGATTTATAACAGTTATATAAATAATTTACCGAATGATCCAATGATTAAAATGTACCAGAGCATGTTCTCGGCAGAGCCGGCTCAATTCAGCATAGTTTTGAAACAGATGCAATCATTCCTAAGATTTTTTCCAAAACTGCTGCCGGGCATTTTTTGTGTTTTCTTTGGCGCTACGAGTTTAATCAATTATATTGCTAGTACAACCATCCTGGGGAGATACAATATTAAGCTGAAAGTGTTACCAAAATTTAAGGAATGGGATATTTCGTGGTATTGGTGTTGGGGAGTAATTCTGGGTATCATATTGGCAATAATTCCGCAGATGAATTCCCGGTATGATGTTTTAATTGATGTTATAGGATACAACCTTATTATAGTTTTTGGAAGCTTATATCTGATTTTAGGAGCTTCAACTTTATGGGGTATTTTTGAGAGATTTAATTTAACGGTATTCTGGAGATATTTTATTTTATTTGTAATAATTTTAACTCCGGCTTTTATTCTATTACTGCCTGTAATCGGCCTGATAGATATATGGGCTAATTTCAGGAAGCTTAATAGAAGCTAAAAAGAAATATTAAAAGATAAAAAACTGTATTTGTTCAAAACAGACAGGAGGATGACTTGAAAATAATATTGACAAGAGATTACGAAAAATTAGGGAACGCAGGAGACATTGTAAATGTAAAGGATGGTTTCGCAAAAAATTTTTTAATTCCAAATAATATTGGACTTTTTGCAACAAGAGGAAATATAAACCAGATGGAAATAGTAAAAAAATCCCTTGTTAAAAAGGAAGTAAAAAATATTGAGGATGCAAAGCAGGTAGCTGCTCTGCTTACGGATCTTAAACTGACATTTACCGTGAATTCAAGCCCTGAAGGCAAGCTGTATGGCTCCATTACCAACAAAGATATTGCTGAGAAAATTCTTGAAGAAAGAAAAGTTGAGATTGATAAGAAAAAAATAGAACTTGCGGAGCATATCAAGGAAGTTGGCGAATACGATGTTGAGGTCAAGCTTTACAAGGATGTTAAGGCAGATATAAAGATTTCAGTGGTAAGCGAAGATATTATAGTAGAAGATAAAAACCAGAGCGCCGAAGAAATAAAGAGCAGTGATGATATCGATTCCGAAAATAAATAATTTTAATTATTTCGGATAGTTATTTAACAATTTTAAACATATTATGCCCGGTCAAGCAAAAAAAGACAGACGACTAAGTCCTCTTGATACAAGCAAGCTGGAAAGAATACCACCATATAATCTTGAAGCTGAAGAATCAGTTTTAGGCTCAATGCTTATTTCAAGGGAAGCCATAATTACGATTCTTGAAATAATTAATGATGAGGATTTCTACAGGAAAGCCAATCAGGAAATATTTAAAGCTGTATTCGAACTTTTTTCAAAAGGAGAACCAGTAGACCCAATTACTGTGGCTGATCTTCTAAAAAAGAAGAATATTCTTGAAGAAACCGGAGATAATACATATATACATTCTCTTGTCAGCAATCTTCCATTGGCCGCAAATGCAGAATACTATGCAAGAATTGTTAAACATAATTCAGTACTTAGAAAATTAATTTATGCTGCAACAGAGATTGCAACAATGGGCTATGAAGTTCCGGAAGATCTCTATTTGACTGTAGATAAATCCCAACAGCTTATTTTTTCAATTTATCAGGATTTAAATTCGGATTCAAACAGGAGCAAGTTTTCTGCAGTTAAAGAAATACTATCTGAAGTTTATGAACAAATTGCAAACCTATATGAAAAAAAATCAAAATATACAGGAATTTCTACTGGTTTTGCCGACCTGGACAAAAAAACATCAGGATTACAGGAATCAGATTTAATAATCATAGCTTCACGCCCGGGTATGGGTAAAACTTCTTTTGCTCTTGGCATAGCACGGTATGCTGCCATGGAAGAAAAAATTCCAGTGGCAATTTTTTCTCTCGAAATGTCCAAACAGCAAGTGGCTCAGAGGCTTATGTGTACGGAATCAAGAATTGATTTGCAGAGGCTCAGATCCGGGAATCTGAGAGATGACGAATGGCCAAAACTTGCAAGGGCGATAGAAAACCTTGCCGAGTGCAAGATTTACATAGATGATGCCGCATCCCTGACAATAATGGATTTGCGTTCAAGGGCAAGGATGCTTGTAAGCTCTTATGGCATAAAGTTGCTTATTGTAGACTACCTTCAGCTCATGCAGTCAGGCACTGATTACCGGGAGAACAGGGTACTTGAAATTACTGAAATTTCCAGAAATTTAAAAAGTATTGCAAAAGAACTGAAAATACCTGTTGTTGCCCTTTCACAGCTGTCAAGAGAGGTAGAAAAAAGAGACAGAAAGAGACCGCAACTTGCGGATTTAAGAGAATCCGGTGCTATCGAGCAGGATGCGGATCTTGTAATGTTTATTTACAGAGATGATTATTATGATGAAAATAGTACGGAGGCAGGGCTTGCTGAAATCAATATCGCAAAACACAGAAACGGACCTACGGGTAAGTTTCAGTTAAAATTTTTCAAAGAATATACCTTATTTGTTAATGCAGCGAAAAATCAGGAAGAGTCAATAGGGTAATTGCAAAAAACAATTAATAGTAAAAAAATAATAAAATAAACAGGGAGTGTTTTAACAATGCCAGGAATTATAATATTAGGAACCCAATGGGGAGACGAAGGTAAAGGCAGGATAACTGATTTACTCGCCAGTCATATGGATATGGTTGTAAGGTTCCAGGGTGGCAACAATGCGGGGCATACGGTAGTGACAGGGAATCAGGAATTCAAGCTTCATCTTATACCTTCCGGAATACTTTATCCTGAAATTCTATGTGTGATCGGGAACGGAGTCGTGCTTAATCCCGGGGTGCTTATTGAAGAACTAGAAGAGCTGGGTAATAGAGGAATAAATACTGACAATCTAAGGATAAGCGGGAATTCCCATCTGGTCATGCCTTATCATATCATACTGGATAAAGAAGGGGAGCATAGCCTCGGAAAATCAAAAATAGGTACAACACATAGAGGTATTGGTCCTGTTTATGCGGATAAGGCATCAAGGTCCGGGATAAGAGCACAGGATTTGCTTGATTTGAAGATATTTAAAACAAAGCTTGAAGAAGCTCTGAAATTAAAAAATGCTATTATTGAAAAAATTTACGGACTGGAGACACTGAAACTGGATGATATTTTCATAAAATATAAAGGGTATGCTCACAAAATAGGCAAATATATAGTGGATACCGCATTTTTAATCAATAATGCACTTGAGAATAATAAATATGTATTATTCGAAGGTGCACAGGGAACGCTTCTTGATATTGATCACGGTACTTATCCTTTTGTTACTTCGTCTTCAACTACTGCCGGAGGAGCCTGTGTTGGTGCCGGAATAGGACCAAAGAAAATAAATGAAATTCTCGGTGTAGCTAAAGCTTATACTACGCGTGTCGGTTCGGGACCTTTTCCCACAGAAGAGAATAATTCCACTGGTGATGTTCTGAGAGAAAAGGGCCATGAGTATGGAACTACAACCGGAAGAGCAAGAAGATGCGGATGGCTCGATGCTATCATATTAAAATATTCAATAATGCTGAATTCAATAGATACAATTGTAATTACAAAATTGGACGTGCTTTCAGGCATGGATGAAGTAAAAATGTGTATTGGGTATGTATATGATAACACGGAATATTCGCAAATGCCGCCGCATCAAACAATCATGCACAAATGTAAGCCGGTTTATAGAATACTGGAAGGCTGGAAAGAAGACATAAGCGGCATTAAATCTTTTGAAGATCTTCCACTAAATACAAAAAAATATATTGAAGCAATAGAAAAATTTATAAAAGTTCCTGTTTCCATGATTAGTGTCGGACCTGAAAGAAGTCAGATTATAATGAGAAATGAAAGTTTCGCGCAAAGATTTTTCAATATAAATAAAAAGCCACTTTTGGTAATGTAAAATCCGGACATCGTCTTCTGGAGAAGCAGAAAAAATAAGATTTATACTGCAGTTGATAAGAGAAACATAACATTACGAATGGGAGGAATGACATATGCTGGATGATATAAAAAAAATTGCGATTATTATGGGAAGCAAATCTGATGAATCTGTAATGAAAGCCGCTTCAGATATCCTTGATCAGTTTTCTGTAGGTTATGAAATAAAAATACTTTCTGCTCACAGGATGCCGAATAAAACCAGACAATATGCAGAAAGCGCCGCAGCAAGAGGAATAGAAATCTTTATTGCAGGCGCAGGTAAAGCTGCCCATCTTCCCGGTGTTATTGCCTCATATACGGTGCTTCCTGTAATTGGAGTTCCAATCAAAACTGATGACCTTCAGGGGGTGGATTCATTGTTGTCAATGGTGCAAATGCCTCCTGGAGTGCCGGTAGCAACGGTTGCGATAAATGGCGCCGGAAATGCAGGTCTTCTGGCATTGCAGATACTTTCCCTGAAATATCCTGAAATAAGAAGTAAGTTTGAAGCATATAAAAAGAATCTTGAAAATAGTTAAAGAATCAAGTAATTATCCCTACATCAAGGGGATAATTACCAGGAATTATTAAAAAATTGTTAAATTTTGGCTGCAGGTTTAAAAGCATGCTGTTTTTTTGTTATCATTCTTGAAGATGCTGCCTTCCCGGTATTTTTCTTATAAAAAATAGATAAAAATAAATATAAATGGATGATGGTATAAAAATTAAAGTAAGAAACTATGGCTTTTATTATGGTACAGTTAAGGTACTGGCTGGTATCGATATGGACATACTAAAAAATACGATAACGGCCATAATCGGACCTTCAGGCTGCGGAAAATCCACTTACTTGAGAACATTTAATAAAATGAATGAGTTGATAGCCAGATCATCAACAGTTGAAGGTGAGGTAAGGATTGACGGTATAGATATATATAAGGAAAACATAGATACGGTTGATTTAAGAAGGAGGGTCGGCATGGTTTTCCAGCGGCCAAATCCTTTTCCGAAGACAATTTATGAAAATATTGTTTATGGTCCAAGGTTGCATAAGAAATATAGAAGGCAGGAACTTGACAATTTAGTTGAAAATAACTTAAAAAAGGCCGCTCTCTGGGATGAAGTGAAGGGCAAGCTTCATTCTCCGGCACTTGATTTATCGGGGGGACAGCAGCAGAGGCTTTGCATTGCAAGAGTACTGGCAGTTGATTCGGAGGTAATATTGATGGATGAACCGGCATCTGCACTTGATCCCATTTCAACTCAAAAAATTGAAGATTTGATGGATGAGCTTAAGGATAATTACACGATAATCATAGTAACCCATAACATGCAGCAAGCAGCCAGAGTTTCACAAAAAACTGCATTTTTGCTTATGGAGAAATTTGGTGAACCTGCAAAACTTATAGAATATAATGATACAAATAAGATCTTTACGAATCCCGGTGATAAAAGAACCGAGAATTATATAACCGGAAGATTTGGATAGAAGATTCGGATAGATTATTTTTGACATCTAATATCTCTTACAATATAATACCTCAATTAAACAGTTTTTAATTTCCACAAGGAATATATTAAACAATTCAAAACTTGAGGTGATTTTTTCTTATGAAAGAATATCGTTTAACCAAAGAGGGCCATGACATGCTTGTTGCAGAGCTTGATGACCTTATAAAAAATAAAAGGAAAGAAGTCGCAGAACGACTTAAGGAAGCAAAGGACTTTGGCGGAGAATTAACTGAAAATTCTGAATATGAACATGCAAAAAATGACCAGGCCTTTATTGAAGGAAGAATAGAACAGATAAATGAAATAATGTCAAATCATATAATTATCGAAAAGGAAGAAAAAGGAAAAGTAGATTTGGGTTCAACTGTTATAGTTAGAGATATGGCGGATAAAAAAGAGAAAAAATTTAAAATAGTAAGTTCAATTGAATCCGATCCTGAAAAAAGCAAAATTTCCGATGAATCACCTGTCGGTAAGGCTTTGCTCCATAAAAAAATAGGAGAAGTTGTTTTAATTAAGGCTCCTCAATCCAGCAAGAATTTTAAAATTATTGATATTTTATAAAGGGTCCAATGAGTCAAAAAGATAATGGCAAAAATGATTATCTCCTGGAGTTTGAAGATAACCTTGGTGAACCTCTGAAATTAAAGCTGGATAAAATAAAATCGCTTGCTGCTCAGGGAAAAGAACTTTATGCTGCTAACTTTAAAAGAAATATTTCAATAACGGAACTGCAAAAAAAATATTCAAACCTTAATTCCGGTGAAAAATCGGAAGACTTTCTTAAAGTAGCAGGGAGAATAATGATTTTCAGGGTTCACGGAAAGGCTGCTTTTTGTGATATAAAGGATCAGGATGAAAAAGTTCAGCTTTATATTAATGTAAAAAGTGTTGGTGAGGAGAAATATAATGAATTTCTCAACCTTGATATTGGCGACTGGATTGGTGTCGAGGGAAATGCATTTGTTACCCATAAGGGTGAGCTTTCGATAAATGTCCAGAATTTTAAACTTCTTAGCAAATCCATAAGAATAATGCCTGAAAAGTGGCATGGACTTAAAGATATCGAGCTAAGGTATAGGCAAAGATATCTGGATTTTATTGTAAATCCGGAAGTTAAAAAAATATTTCTGACAAGAATTAAGATGATCCAATTTTTCAGGGAATTTCTAATAAGCAAAGGATTCCTTGAAGTGGAAACTCCGATGCTTCAGGTAATTCCCGGAGGTGCCGCAGCCAAACCTTTCATAACGCACCATAATGCGCTAGATATGGAATTATTCTTAAGAATAGCACCCGAACTTTTCCTTAAAAGACTTATTATCGGAGGGTTTGAAAAAGTTTTTGAGCTTAACAGGAATTTCAGGAATGAAGGGATATCTCATAAACATAATCCTGAATTTACAATGCTCGAATTTTATCAGGCTTTTTCAGATTATAATGATTTAATGATATTGACTGAAGAGCTGTTAAAGTTTGTTGCGCTGAATGCGATCGGAACTCTTGAGTTAAATTATAGGGATAATGCAATCAGTCTTGACGGAAATTGGGAAAAAATCACTATGATAGATTCCATAAAAAAGTACGGGAATATCGAAGTAAGCTTTGATATGGATTTAAAAAAATTACAAAAAACAGCACAGGATTTACAGGTAGAAACAGATGAAAGCTTTGGCAAAGGTAAATTGATAAACGAGATTTTTGAAAAAGTTGTTGAAGAAAAACTTATTGCACCTACATTCATAAAGGATTATCCTGTTGAAATCTCCCCGCTTGCAAGAAAGCACCCTGCAAATGAAAATCTGACTGAGAGGTTTGAACTTTTTATAGGTGGAGAAGAGGTTGCGAATGCTTTTTCCGAACTTATAGACCCAAGAGATCAAATGATCAGATTCCAGCAGCAGGTAAAAAGTAAAATCGAAGAGGAAAGATTAACAGGAAAAATAGATATAGATTTCATTAAAGCTCTTGAATATGGCATGCCTCCAACTGCCGGAGAAGGTATTGGCATAGACAGACTTGTAATGATCATGACAGACAGCAGGTCAATCAGAGATGTAATCCTATTTCCCCTAATGCGTCCGGACAAAGACAGCTAATTTCAATAAGACCAGACACTTTTTAAACAAACCCATCAGTTTAATATTTGAAATAAAAGATGGTATAATTTAGCTGATATTTAAATAATCTAAGATTATTGATTTGGAGTTAAAATGATTTGTGATTTTTGTAAAAGCAATGAAGCCAGTATACATTTGATTAAAGTAACAAATAACAATGTTGAAAAGATTAACTTATGCATGGACTGCATAAAGAATTATTCTTTTTTTTCAACAGAGGATTTTTTCACTGATTTAACAAAAATACTTTCAAAATTTTTTGAAATAGATATAAAAATCAGCGCCAAAGAGGAGAATGACAAATTATTTGAAAATGTTAGTGTCAATGATAATAAGAAATGTTCTTTTTGTAATATTGATTTAAATACAATAAAATCAATTGGCAGAGTTGGTTGTGCAAACTGTTATAATGAATTTAGAGATGTCCTTAACCCTATCGTAAAAACAATCCACGGCAGCCTTGAGCATAAGGGAAAGGTGCCCGTTAAATCAAGTAACGATATTAAAATCGAAAAGGAAATAAGGGACCTTAAATATCAGCTGAAAGAAGAAGTTACAGTTGAAAACTTTGAAGTGGCTGCAAAACTGAGAGATACGATTAAGAAACTTCAAAAAAAGCTATACATAGGTAAAAATGTAAATTAAACAAAGAAAATAAATTTAATTTTAAGATTATAAAAAAATGAACGAACAAAATCCTACAATTTATAAAAGTAAAAGCCGAAAAACTAAAAAATCAGGTTATAGAGATGTTAACCAGATTATTTTAACTACCCGCGCAAGGGTTGCCAGGAATATTGCAGGCTTCAGATTCAGCAGTATTAATAATGAAGCTGAAAGAAAAGAGATATTGGATCTGGTAAAAAATACTTTTTTCAGTGCCGGCAAGAATAAGGGATATAGTTTCCATACTATGAATAAGCTGTCCAGAACACAGCGCAGGCTGCTTGTCGAAAGGCATTTAGTCAGTTATGAAATGACTTTAAAACTTTCAGGAAAAGGATTTATTCTTCGCGGGGATTCAAGCGAGATGGGAAAAGCAATTTCAATAATGATAAATGAGGAAGATCATTTGCGCATACAGAGCATAATTCCGGGGCTGAATATTTACAGGTCTTATAATGAAGTAATGAAAGTCGAAAAAGATCTTGAGAAAAAATTAAATTTTTCCTATGACAAAAATTTTGGATATCTTACTGCATGCCCTACTAATCTGGGCACATCACTGAGGGTATCAGTTATAGCACATCTTCCGGCAATAGTTGTCAGCTCAAGAATTGAAGATTTTATAAAAAAACTCAGTAAAATAAACTGTACGATAAGAGGTTACTTTGGGGAAAATTCAGAAGTGATTGGCAATTTATTTCAAATCGCAAATCAGATTTCTCTGGGAAAATATGAAGATGAAATAATAGATGAAATGGATGCAATTTGTTTGAATATGATAGATGAAGAAAAAAGTGCAAAGGATTTTCTAAAGCAGAATAAACATGAAAATGTTGAAGACAGTATTTTTAGATCATATGGTATGCTAAAATATGCTAAGATGCTTTCGTTCAGAGAGTCTCTGGAGCTTTTATCAATGCTGCAGCTGGGACTTGATATTGATGTAATCAAAAATATAAAACCTTTTGATTTTCATAATTTGATAGGCATCCTGGGAGATTCTAATATATTAGCCAGTTATGGTAAAAATATTAAGCTTAAAAGCGATGATATTGATAAGATTAGAGCATCACTTATAAGAGAAAGAATTTTAAAAGGATTTGATGAAAATGTTTGAAAGATTTACAGAAAGAGCTCGTAAGGTTGTTGTCAGGGCTCAGGATGAAGCAAGATTTTTAAAGCAAAACTATATAGGCACAGAGCATTTGCTGCTTGGGTTGATCGATGAAAAAGAAGGCATAGCTGCAAAGGTACTGGTAGCATTGAATATTTCACTTGATGACGTAAGAGTTGCCGTAAGAGATTCAGTAACAGAAGGTTCTTCAGAATCTTATGAGCACATACCCTTTACGCCACGCGCAAAAAAAGTTCTCGAGTTATCCCTTAGGGAAGCGCTGCAAATGGGTCATAATTATATTGGTACAGAGCATATCCTTCTTGGATTGCTTCGTGAAGGTGAAGGAGTTGCGGCAAGGGTGTTGAATTCTTTCGGAATCAACCTCGAGATATCAAAAGAAAAAATAAGAGAAACACTGAATAAATATCCTTATTACACTCAGGATGAGAGCTACAACACAGACAAAACTCAAAAACGAAACCTGAAAATGCTTACACAATATGGCAGGGATCTTACTCAGCTTGCAAAAGAAGGCAAGCTTGACCCTGTAATAGGAAGGAAAAAAGAAATAGAAAGAGTAATGCAGATATTATCCAGAAGAACTAAGAATAATCCAATATTGATTGGAGAATCCGGCGTAGGTAAAACTGCAATTGTTGAGGGTCTTGCACAGTTTATTATTGCAAAAGAGGTCCCATTAAACTTAAGAGGCAAGAAAATATTTACGCTTGACCTTGGGGCACTGGTTGCCGGTTCAAGATACAGGGGGGATTTTGAGGAAAGATTGAAAAAAGTGCTTCAGGAAATAAAGGAAGATGGAGACATAATGATATTCATTGATGAAGTTCATACTCTGGTTGGTGCCGGAGCTGCTGAGGGTGCCATTGATGCCGCGAGTATATTAAAGCCTATGCTGTCAAGAGGAGAAATTCAGACAATTGGGGCAACCACAATAAATGAATACAGAAAATATGTGGAAAAGGATAAAGCTTTAGAGCGAAGATTCCAGCCAATTTATGTCGACGAACCAAACGAATATGAAACTATTGAAATTTTAACAGGGTTAAAAGATAAATACGAAGCATTCCATGGAATAATAATAACCGAAGATGCAATAAAATCAGCCGTAAAGCTGTCGAATCGTTATATTACGGATAGATTCCTGCCGGATAAGGCTATTGATTTAATCGATGAGGCTGCATCCCGGGTAAGACTCAGGACTCTTACAAATCCTCCTGATCTGAAGGATCTTGAAAAAAATATCGAAAAAATTATAAGCAAAAAAGAGGAAGCTATAAATTCTCAGGATTTTGAAAAAGCGGCACAGTTCAGGGACAAGGAAAAACAGCTTATAAAGGAAAAAATAGAGCTGGAAGAAAATTGGGGCAGGACAGGTAAGTGCATAAAAGAAAAAGTTGATGAAAATGAAATAGCTGAAGTGCTTTCGAACTGGACAGGAATTCCAGTGTACAAACTTAATGAGTCTGAATCTGCGAAGCTGCTTAAAATGGAAGACGAACTGCATAAGCGAGTTGTTGGACAGGATGAAGCAATAAAGACGGTTTCGAGGGCAATAAGAAGGTCCAGGTCTGGTTTGAAAGACCCTAAAAGGCCCATAGGCTCATTTATATTCCTCGGTCCTTCAGGAGTAGGAAAAACAGAGCTGGCAAAAACAATAGCCGAATTTTTATTTGGCAAGGAAGATGCCCTCATACAGATAGACATGTCTGAGTATATGGAAAAGCACTCGGTTTCAAAACTGGTAGGTTCTCCTCCGGGCTATGTTGGTTATGATGAAGGAGGACAGCTGACAGAAAAAATAAAACGAAGGCCTTATAGCGTCATACTTCTTGATGAAATAGAAAAGGCCCATCCGGATGTTTTCAATATACTTCTGCAAATTTTTGAGGATGGCCATCTGACTGATTCACAGGGGCGAAGGGTAGACTTTAAGAATACCGTTATTATAATGACTTCAAATCTTGGCGCCAGAGAAATACATAAAAACAATCCTATGGGTTTTAGAAAAGCTGAAGACGAAGACCTTTCGTACGGTGATATAAAAAATAAGGTAATGAGCGAGCTTAAAAAAGCTTTCAGACCTGAATTTTTAAACAGGCTGGATGAGGTTATAGTTTTCCATAAATTAACGAAATCAGAAATTTATCAAATCATAGATTTGATGATATTCAGGATCCAGAAGCAGCTGGAGCTTCAAGGCATAACGATTGAGATGAAAGATGATGCAAAAGAATTATTACTGGCAAAAGGTTATGATTCGGCAATGGGCGCAAGGCCCATGAGGAGAAGCATTCAATCTTTGATAGAGGATCCGATTTCGGAAAGAATTATCAGCGGGGAAATAAAGGTAGGAGATAATATAGAAGTTACCAATGAAAATGATGAAATGTGCTTTAAAATTATAAAAATAACACCAAGTGTTTTAAAGGTCTGATTTCTTTAATATCTTATGAAAGAGAAAGAAGAAGAATTATTATTAAATAGTCTTAAAAGGATTGCTCCGGGTACCGATCTCAGGGCGGGAATCGAATATATTTTACAAGGCAAAACAGGCGCACTTATTGTTGTCGGAGATTCGGAGCAGGTTCTTAAACTTGTAGACGGAGGGTTTTACATAGGATGTAATTTTACTCCGGCAAAATTCTATGAACTTGCAAAAATGGATGGAGCAATTATATTAAGTAATGATGCAAGCAGAATTTTATATGCTAATACACATCTTTTTCCAAATCCCCAAATTAAAACTTCTGAAACAGGTACAAGACACAGGACCGCAGAAAGAGTTGGAAAACAAACAAAAGTGCTGGTTATTTCAATATCACAAAAAAGAGGTGTTGTTGCGATTTTTATAGATACGATCAAATATGTACTGGAAGAACCCAGGGTTGTACTGTCAAAAGCAAACCAGGCACTTCAGACTTTAAGCAAGTATAAGGAAAGTCTCGACTATTTGTTGGTTAATCTTACCATAAGAGAGCTGGAAGATATGGTTACTTTATATGATGTTGCAAGTGTCCTTCAGAGAGCCAGTATAGTCGGCAAGACCGAGAAAGAAGTTCGAAAATATAGTTATGAGCTTGGTACTGACGGAAGGTTGCTTAACATGCAGGTTCAGGAACTTATGGTAAATGTTGCAGATGAAAGCCTTAAAATTATAGAAGATTACAAAAATGTCGGTGATAAAATTAAATCGGTTGAATTAAAAGATAAAATCAGTTCGCTTAATACGGATGCACTTCTGGATTTATCCAGCACAGCAAAAATCCTTGGTTATAAAGTTGAGGAAAATCTTAAGGAATTCAGTGTCCATCCCAAAGGCATAAGAATTATTACAGAAATTAGCAGGTTTCCGGAAGCACTGCTAAAAAGCTTACTTGAAAAATTTGGTAATTTGAAAAATATATTGGATTGCAGCGCTGATGAACTAGCGGATGTTCCCGGTATGGGCAAGACAAAGGCGGGACTTCTTTTTGATAAGCTTAAGAAATTTTCTGAATATTATTTATATAATGAACCTTACAATCATAAGGGAGAAATAGTCCCAAAAATAAGATTTTAAAGATAAAATAAATGATTGCAGCAATAATCACAGCAGCCGGAAAAGGCACAAGGCTGAAAAGCAATATCAGCAAGCAGTTTATGAATATTTACGGCAAGCCGATACTCGCACATTCTATAAATATCTTCCAAAATTCATCAAAAATTCAAGAAATTTATGTAGCAGTTCCAAAAGAATACATGGACTTTTGCAGAGAGTCTATAATTGAAAAATACTCTTTTACAAAAGTTAAAGAGCTGGTGTGTGGCGGAAATACAAGACAGGAATCCGTATTTAACGCGCTGCAGAGAGTATCTTCAAACTGTAGAATCGTTTCAATACATGATGGTGTAAGACCATTGGTTACAACATCTGAAGTTAATATGCTTATAAGCAGCCTTGTCAGACTTAATAAAAAAGACCCTCAACTAAAAGGCATAATTATGGCTGCTCCTGCATATGAAACAGTAAAAAAAATGGGCGAGGATAATCTTATTGATACTACAATTTCAAGAAACCAGGTTTGTTTTGCACAAACACCCCAGACCTTCTTTTTTAATTCTATCCTCGAAGCACATAAAAAGGCCCTGGAAGATCATTTTACAGGAACAGACGACGCAGGATTATTTGAAAGACTTGGTTGGAAGGTAAAAGTAGTTTTGGGCCGTCATGAAAATATTAAAATCACAACTCCGCTGGACTTGTTCCTGGCTGAGCTTATAATTAGTAAAAATAACAAGTAAAAGAAGGGATAAATATAAAAATATGAGAGCAGGAATTGGCTTTGATGTCCATCAATTTGAAACAGGCAGAAGGCTGGTATTAGGCGGAGTCGAGATTGAATATAAAAAAGGTCTTAAGGGCCATTCTGACGCAGATGTTCTTATCCATGCAATTATGGATGCTATGCTTGGTGCTGCCGGCTTGAGGGACATAGGAGTATATTTCCCGGATAATGATATCAAATATAAAAATATATCAAGTCTGCTTCTTTTGAAAGAAGTTAAAAAGATAATAAAAGATAAGGGATTTGAAATAATAAATATAGACAGTACGCTTATACTTGAAAAGCCAAAAGTTTCTGCTTATATACCCGCAATGATAAAGAAATTATCGGATACTCTGGAGATGAATCCTGATCGCATAGGCCTAAAAGCTACCACAACCGAGGGACTTGGGTTTTGTGGCAGGGAAGAAGGTATAGCAGTCCAGAGTATTGCTCTCCTGGAATAGAAAAAGATGATTAAGGAAAATATAAAACCTCGTTTCAGATTTGCACCATCAGACATTGAATTATTTAAATTTGTTAAATAAATCATAGTAAAAAATTACAAGAAACTTTAAAATTAAGTTATAGATTCTAAATTTTAATTAATTAGCTTTATTATCGAAAATTATTATTTAAAAAAATTTAACCGGATCAGTTGATCCAAGTCATAATTTATTTTTTAACTTGATAAAATGTTATTTTTCTGAAAAGGTGATTTATGGGTTTAATTGCTGATTTAAAAGAACTTGTCATTTCTGCAAAAGAAAGAGATCCTGCTGCGGTAAGCACTGCTGAAATTATTCTTACTTATGCAGGGGTACATGCTGTCCTTTGCCATAGGGTTACCCATTGGCTCTACAGGCACAAAGTACCTTTTTTACCCAGAGCCATTTCTCAAATAAGCAGGTTCTATACAGGGATAGAAATACACCCGGGTGCTGAGATTGGAAAAAAATTATTTATCGATCATGGGATGGGTGTCGTAATTGGTGAAACAACTATAATAGGAGATGGAGTTACGCTTTACCAGGGTGTTACTCTTGGCGGTACAGGAAAGGAAAGAGGCAAGAGGCATCCCACTATAGGAAATAATGTAGTGATTTCCGCAGGAGCGAAGGTGCTTGGTTCAATTACCATAGGCAATAATGTAATAATTGGAGCTGGCGCAGTTGTTATTGATGCTGTCCCCGATAATTGTACTGTTGTAGGAGTGCCAGGCAGGATTGTAAGGATTAAAGGGGAGAAAGTGCTTTCAGATGAGTTTCACCAGATGCATTTGCCGGACCCGGTAAGTGAGATTTTAAACACATGCAGTTTACGTATTGAAAATCTTGAAAAAGAACTGGAAGAGCTAAAAGAAAGAAAGAACTAAAATCTAAATATGATAGGAGAACTGATTTGGGATTAAAATTATATAATACGCTTTACAGAAAAAAACAGGATTTTAAACCATTGAAGGCGGGCAAAGTCAGAATGTATGTCTGCGGTCCTACAGTCTATAATTATATTTCAGTAGGCAATGCCAGACCGGTAATCGTATTTAACATGATAAGAAACTATCTGGAGCACTTAGGATATAAAGTTGAATTTGTTCAGAATATAACTGACATAGAAGATAAAATAATAAATAAGGCAAATGAAGAAAGTGTTGATTTTTCGATAATTACCAGAAGGTATATTGATGCATTTAAAGATGATATAAAGGATCTGAATCTGGGTAAATATTCAGCTATGCCGCTTGCTTCTGAAATGATAGGAGAAATAATTTCCATAATAAAAAAGATAATAGAAAATGGATATGGTTATGTTATTGAAGGCAGCGTTTATTTTGATGTTGAAAAATTTCCCAAATATGGCAGATTGTCAGGTCAGAAAGTCAATGAAATGCAGGGACAGGATGAAGGAAATTTTGAAAAGAAATCACCGGTCGATTTTGCATTATGGAAAAGTGCAAAACCAGGCGAACCGTCGTGGGACAGTCCCTGGGGAAACGGAAGACCCGGGTGGCACATTGAATGCTCCGCAATGTCTATAAAGTACCTGAATTACGGATTGGATATACATGGGGGCGGTATAGATCTAATATTTCCGCACCATGAAAATGAAATAGCTCAATCCGAGGCGGCCTTTCCTCAAAAAGGTGATTTTGTAAAGTACTGGATGCATAATGGAATGATAGAAGTCAAAGATGAAAAGATGTCAAAATCCAATGGATTGAAAGAAGACTGGATTTTAAAAAATCTGCTGAAAAAATATTCTTCAAACGTCATAAAGATGTATATTCTTTCCACGCATTACAGGAGTCCGTTGGAATTTAGTATATCCAAACTCAATGAAGCGGAAAAATCACTGGATAAAATAAATAATTTTTTAAGAAATATTAAATTTTTAACTGATAAAGAAGGTGTTGAAAGAAGATCGGATTTGTCAAGGTTCAATGAAACTATAGAAAAATTTGACAGTCAGGATACGGTTTCTGCAGAAATTTATGGTTTTATTAAATCATTTAAGGAAAATTTTAAAAATTCGATGGATGATGATTTTAACTCGGCAAAAGCAATTGGTGATATTTTTGATTTTGTAGGAAATATAAATTCGATCATACAAAGCTCAGATTTTACAATAAATGTGCCTGTTAAAGAAAGCTTAAACCTTGCATATTTAATAGTATTGGAAACCGGCAGGATTTTAAGTTTTGATTTTGAAGAAGGGATTAGCGCAGATAGTGAAAAGAGATCCAAATCATTTTCAAATTCTCTTGTACTGGATGTTGAAGAAATTACCAGGCTTATTGATGAAAGAAATTTGGAAAGAAAGAGAAAAGATTTTGCTAAAGCTGACGAAATAAGGCAAAGACTTGAAAGCCTTGGTATATTGCTGGATGATAGAAAAGAAGGTACAGTCTGGAAACGGAAAAAATAAATGGAAGGGGAATTTTTATACGGGATAAACACTGTATCTTCACTGATCGCAGCCAATTCAGG
Source organism: Actinomycetota bacterium (assembly GCA_023475715.1). The sequence continues at coordinate 44,476 of JAMCVO010000026.1, read as the reverse complement.
GAAAAGAAAAATTTTTGAAATAATTTTAAATTCAGGAAAGGTTAATTCATCCAGAATTCGTGAAGTCATATCAAAAGCGGAACAAAAAAATATTCATACCAGAAAACTTGAACCAAATAAATTTGCAGGCTTTGCAGCAGATAATTTTTATAAGGAAGAAATTGAAAGCACTCAGGGAATTATTGCTCATGTTTCAAATTACAGCTTTAAAGATTTTGAACAAATTACAGTTAAAAACTCAGGTGATGGCAGTGTTTTTATAATCCTTGATGAGATAACAGATGTTGGAAATTTTGGTGCAATACTTAGGAACTGCAGTGCTTTTAACGTGGCAGGAGTTATAATTTCAAAAAACCGAAGCGTTGAAGTCAACAGGAGAGTCAGTAAAATTTCTTCAGGTGCCCTTGAAGAGGTAAACTTGTACAGGGTAACAAATATCTCCAGGGCGATAGATGAACTAAAGAGAAAAGGTTTTTGGATCTATGGTACCACCCTCCAATCAAATCCTACTGTTAAGCTGGCCCATCAGGTTGATTTTACTTTTCCACTGGCTGTTGTTTTGGGAAGTGAAGACAAAGGTATTGGGAGGCTCACTGAGGAAAAGTGCGACGTTATGGTAAGGATTGATATGCCTGGAACAATGCAGTCATTAAATGTTGCAACTGCCGCCGGCATAATGCTTTACATTATCACTCAACATAATAAAAAAACCGCAATAAAAAATTGAAAAAAGATCTGATCATTGTAGATGGTTATAATTTTATATTCAACTGCAATAAAGCGAAAAAAATAAGCAGAGATAACCTTGCTTACCTTAGAGACAGGCTTATATCGGATCTTTCACAGTATAAGAGTTATAAAGGCTGCGGCATAATAGTAGTTTTTGATGCAAAAAAGGGCCGAAATAATAATAAAGGCCGGGAATTTTATGAACAAATCGAGATTATTTATTCCGTTAGCGGGGAAACAGCAGATGCAATTGTCGAAAAACTTGTTCATGAAAAATCTGATTTTAAAAATATTTATGTAATAACTTCTGATTATATGCAGCAAAAAGTAGTTTTTAAAAACAATATTTACAGAAAATCAATCCGGGAATTCACAATCGAGCTTAATGATTTTAAGAAAAAACTCAGAGAAAAGATAGCTGAAAACAGCAGCGAGTCTTCCAAATCTTTTTACTCGGTTGGTAAAAGGCTTGATAAAAATACTAAAGAAAAATTTGATAAATTAAGAGAAAATAGAAATTGAATCAACCAGCCAAGCCTATTTTTAATACCTCAGGTATTCTTCTATTTGTGTTGACAATTTTCCTAATCCTTCCGCCAGTTGTTTTTTTCTTATCCGGCTGCGGGCTTTATTATTCCGATATTGAAGACACTGGTATTACTAAACCAATCCTTGAATATAATGTTATCGAAGTAATAGACGGAGACACTTTTGTATTATCAAATAATGAGCATGTAAGACTGATTGGCATCAATACCCCGGAAAGTGAAAGGTATTTTTACGAAGAGGCAAAAGAAGTCCTGAAGTTGTTGGTGCTGAATAAAAATGTAAGGCTTGAAAAAGATGTTGAAGATAAAGATGCTTATGGAAGACTGCTGAGATATGTGTATCTGGGAAATCTTTTTATCAATCTGGAAATGGTAAAAAGAGGTTTTGCAAATGTTTTTACTTTTCCCCCAAATATCAAATATACTGATAAATTTATTGAAGCTGAGAGAGAAGCTCGCAAAAAAGAAATTGGGTTATGGGAAAAATCAAATTCAAGCAATATCGAAATCAGCATAAATTATGATGCTGAAGGTGATGATAGGCTTAATCTGAATGGGGAATATATTATATTTAAAAATAATAACGATTATAATATCAATCTGGCTGGATGGACCGTAAAAGATCTTTCTGCAAATATCTATGATTTTGGAAAAATGATTTTTAAAAGTGGTTCAAGCCTCATCTTATTTAGCGGTAATGGAAACGACTTGGAAAATAAATTCTACTGGAATTCGTCTAAACCAATATGGAATAATGATCATGATGCTCTTTACTTAAGAGACAAAGATGGTCTTTTAGTTGAACTATATAATTATTAAGCCTCCTGATAATGATATTCCTGTTTCTGTCAGTGCCTTGGAGCATGTATAAACTTTCTTAAACCTTACAAATCTTATATGAATTGTCTAAAAATATTGACAACATAATTTTTTGTGCTACTTTTACTTTAAAGAGTTCATAAAAATTCACTACAATTTATAAATATATATCATGAGTTTTGTAATAGTTTATTATCTGCAATTAAATAGAATTCAGAGAAAAAATTGATAATATTAAACTATGTATGGTAAGAATCAGAAGAAAAATCCATTCCCATATTTATAATTGGAAATATAAAAGAACCAGAGCTGGAATAATGTGATCTAATAGTAAATATTTATGAAAGTGTTTTATATTGAAAGTAAAAATTGCAATCTGTCAGATTAGGGTACTTCACAAAAAAGTATTAAATTTAAAAAAAGCTTCGGTTATGATTAAAGAGTCTGCAAAGAATGGTGCAGAAATAATTATATTACCTGAAATGTTTAATTGTCCTTATGATAATAAATATTTCCCAATGTTTGCAGAATATTATCCTGGAGAGTCAACCCAATTATTATCAAACCTTGCAAGAGAGCTATCTGTATACATTGTTGGCGGCTCTATACCCGAAAAAGAAAATGGTAATATTTACAATACTTCTTTTACTTTTAACAGGGATGGGAATTTAATAGCAAGACATAGAAAAATTCATTTATTTGATGTCAACATTGAAAATGGTATTAATTTTAAGGAATCAAATACTTTTACTCCAGGAAAAGATGCAACAATATTTGATACCGAATTTGGAAAAATAGGAGTAGCCATTTGTTATGATATGAGATTTCCGGAACTTATTAGAAAAATGACCCTGAAAGGGGCTAAAATAATAATCATCCCAGCAGCATTTAATATGACAACGGGGCCCGCACACTGGCATTTGACAAGTCGTTCAAGAGCACTTGATAATCAAATTTATTTTATTGGTGCATCACCAGCCAGAAACAGAAAAGCTAAATATATTGCTTATGGTCATTCTTTAGTTGTTGACCCATGGGGGACCATAATTGTAGAAGCTGGTTCGAGTGAACAAATTTTGTATGGAAATATAGATCTTGATTTAATAAATAAAGTAAGAAATCAACTGCCATTGTTAAAACATAGAAGAGAAGAGATTTACTAAATTAGGATTCGGAGTCAAGCTTTTTATCAGCCGGTCAACAGCAATCAATATCTTAAGCTCCCTCATAATGAGATTCCTGTTTCTGCCAGTATCTTGGAGAGTGTATAAACTTCCTGAATCTTACAGCTATTATATGAATTGCCATTTTTATGAGCTGAACAAAAGCATTTCCTTTTCCGGGCAATGCCAGGTGCATCCCCTCAATCCTATTATCAAGCCAGTTGACAACGGCAGATGTATCATGAAGCTGATTGTCTATGGGCGGTTGAAACTTATAAAGCATGTCTGCTCTATTTAAACTGTCGGCTCCCTCAAAAATTTCATTCCAGACGCATTTCTTTGTATTATTCACTTCACACATTCCGTCTTTTGAGCCCCCGCACGGACCATTTCTAAGAGTTTTGGGGCATCTCATCGGACAAACAAAACCTGTAGTACTCAGGATGCACTGGCCACATGACCTGCAGTCAAAAACGCTTCTTTTGAAAAGTTCTTCAAAAAAGTAAAGAGGTTTATAAATGCCTCTGAGGTGAAATGTTTTTCTTGGTTTTGGATCAAATACAGGTACTTTTATTTCCTGGGCCATTGCTTCTCCTTTAACAAAATAGTTAAATTACAAGCTAAATTAAAAAATAAAAATTAAAAATCAAGTTAATTTATCAAAAAAGGGTCATATTGTCAAATTTACCTTCTTACCTTCTTAAACAGTGAACTCTTCCTCTATAAAGTGTGTATGAATTTCACCGGCTATAAAATTTTCATTGCAGAGAATCTTTTTATGAAAGGGTATAGTAGTCTTAATACCTTCAATTTTGAATTCATCCAATGCTCTTGAAGCTCTGCTTATTGATTCTTCTCTTGAATTTGCCCATACAATCAATTTTGCAATAAGAGAGTCATAAAAAGGCGGAACGGTATAATTTGAATGAATGAAAGTATCGACCCTTATGCCGGGGCCACCCGGGAGAAAGCAATCGGTTATTTTACCAGGGGATGGAGCAAAATTGTTTTCGCTGTTTTCAGCATTAATCCTGAATTCTATCGCATTTCCACTGGTCATGATATCCTTTCCAATAAAAGCATTTCTTTCTCCGGAGGATATTTTTATCTGCTCTTTTATAAGATCAATGCCCGTTACCATTTCGGTAACCGGATGTTCGACCTGAATTCTGGAATTTATTTCTATAAAGAAGAAATTTTCATTATTATCAACAAGAAATTCGATGGTGCCCAAATTTTTATAATTAATTGCACGGGCGGCTCTTAGAGCATATTCTTTTATAACTCTTCTGGTTTTCTGTGAAAGCCTAGCAGCAGGGGCTTCTTCAACCAGCTTCTGATGTCTCCTCTGAATTGAACATTCTCTCTCACCGGCGCATGAGATATTACCATAGTTGTCTGCAATTATTTGAAACTCAATATGTCTGGGTTTTTGTATATATTTTTCGATATAAACTTCGCTTTTTCCAAAGCTGGAAAGCGACTCTGATTTTGCCAGCGGAAAAAGTGATTCCAGGTCACGGCTGTTGTTACAGATTCTCATACCTTTACCGCCGCCGCCAAAGGATGCTTTTACTATTATCGGATAACCCAGTTTGCGGCTTATATTCAAAGCTTGCCGCAGATTTTCTACGTTTCCGCTTGAACCAGGAATTACAGGTATCTTATGCTTCTCCATCACTTCAATAGACATTGATTTGTTTCCCGAGAGAGATATAGCCTCAGCCGGCGGCCCGATGAAAGTTATATTATTATCACTGCAATTTTCTTCAAAAGAAGGGTTCTCCGCAAGAAATCCATAACCTGGATGCAAAGCGTCACAATTTGTAACAAGTGCCGCGCTTATTATATTGTTAATATTAAGGTAGCTTTTATTTGGCGGGGGAGGGCCAATGCAAATGCTTGAATCCGCAAGTGACGTATGGATAGAATCCTTATCGGCAGTAGAATAAACCGCCACGCTTTCAATTCCAAGTTCCCTGCAGGCTCTTATTATCCTGACAGCAATTTCACCTCTGTTTGCAACAAGAATTTTCTTGAACATAGTAAATTAAATTATAGAAAAAATTATTTATTGACTTTTATAATAGCCAGTATCTGGTCATACTCGACTGCTTCTTCATTTTGTACGAGTATTTCCATTACCTCTCCATTGTATTCTGAATTTATCTTATTCATTAACTTCATGGCTTCTATTATACAAATTGTATCGCCTTTTTTTACAAGGTCTCCAATGTTTAAAAAGGGTGGAGCTCCCGGGCTCGGAGACCTGTAAAAAGTTCCTACTATCGGAGATTTAATTGGAACTAAATTTACATCTCTTGCAGTTTCTTTTGAGCCAGAGCCAGCTTTGGATGAAATATTTTCACCAGCAGGTTCAGCATTTTTTATATCTGTTGTTTTTTGTGACCTTTTGTTAATTGATATCTTAACACCATCAATTTCAAGTTTTATTTCATCGATATTGCTGCTTTCTACAAGATCTGTTATCTCTCTTATTTTTCTGATATCTATAGCTTCAAGTGAAATATTCTGTTTGCCTGAAATTGTTTCACCAAGCAAAACATTGGGTGCGGGAAGTTGTGCCTTTTGATCTTCGATTTTACTTACACCAGATGCTTTGGATTTTCTGTTATTTAAAAATTTCATTGTTTCTTCAGGAAAAAGGCAGTAAGTAATAATATCCACTTCTTTATTTGTAATGCCTTTAAGCTCAGAAGAGCAATGATTATAGGTGTTTTCAGCCTCATAATCATGATTTTTAATAACATCTGTTATTTCGTCTTCTCCTCCGGAAATCCTTGATCTTATATCAGGATCTATGTCCCTGGGAAGCTGTCCGTAATATCCGAAAATTAACTTTTTGATTTCATCATTTATAATTTCCCATCTATAATCAGAAATGATTATATTAAGGATGGCCTGACTTCCAATAATCTGGCCAACCGGTGTTGCAAGCGGCGGATTTCCCATTTCATTTTTTATCTTAAAAACTTCCTCGAGAACATTATCCAGTTTGTCAATTTCTCCAATTTCATTTAACTGGTGGCTGATGCTTGAGAGCAGCCACTTGGGTAATAAATTTTGGTTTTTATTGCTGTAGAAATAACTTGAATTTATTAAATCCTGTTTTATCGATGGATATATATATTTTTTTACCCATTCATAAAGTTCCAGGATTTTAAGATAGTCAAGGTTATTTTCGATTTTTGTATCTTTAAGGCTTAAGATGAATGGAAATATGGAAGGATTAAAATCATTGTATGACGAGGGTATAAAGCTAAAGTCAAAACCGCTGCAGCCTGCCATACAAGCGCTGTAGTAATTTGAAACCTGCAAACCTCTTAAGTTGTAAACACTGAAATAAAATGGTTTATCCACACTTGTCGTAAGATTTTTAAAAATCTGTTCCGTTTTATTTGGAATTAGTGTTGATTCAACATCCTTGATACAAATGCTACTGCATCCCTCATCAGATAATTCCTTTGCCGTCCGAATATAAAAATCAATATCTCTGAAGTTATCATAAATAATTGTCCCCTGGCAGGCTGCTCCGTTTTTAACAATTTCATAAATTGTAAATTTTAAATTTTCAATATCATTTAAGGTATCATAAACTCTGAAATTACTAATACCATGCTGTACAGATTGTTTGATGAATCGTGAAATAATGTCTTTAGGATAAATTTCTATTCCTGCAAGATTTCGCGCCCCCAATAAAGCTTGTAATTTTGCTGCCGGCAATTTATTTTTAATATATTCTGCGATCTGGAAAGGTGATTTGTTGAAATTGTTTTGAAGCATTTTTTCAAAAGCAGAACCACCAAATATCTCGATGCTGTCAAATTTGATTTTATCCATGTGCCTTAGAAGTTCATCAATAACCTGCAGGTTTATGTATCTTGGATCAATACTCTGAAATAAATCCCGGATCGTTATATCGTTTATTTTTATTTTTCTCATATTTTTCAGTTATGTATGTCTTTTGCTAAGCTATCCTTTATTCTAAATACTTTGTCTAAATTAATGATTATCAGTATTTTTAAAAAGTCAATAATTACAAAAGGTATAACTCCTAACTTTAGGGTTTTTTCAAAAATATTGAGTAAACCTCCAGCTTTTCCACTCATATAGATAAAACCATACAGATGGATAAAACCACACAAATATATGACTAAAAGCCCCGCGATGCAGGAAAAAAACATTGAAATAGTTCTGGTGTCATGAAATTCTGCATAATTTTTTGGCTTTGTCATTCTAAAGGATTTTACAATCGTGCCAACTATATTATTTTCATAAATATATCCGGCAATAAATGATGCTGCCAGGAATCCAATTATGTAACCTCCTGTGGGTCCCATGATTGCTGAAAATCTGCTTTTAAAACCAGCAAATACCGGCGCTCCCAGCAATCCTGCCAATATGTATTGCATCTGACTTAAAAAGGCCAACCTGCTGCCTAAAGCAATTGCAGACATCAGAACAGTCAATACCTGCATGGTAATCGGTACAGGTGTAAATGGAAGATAAACAAATGTATTTGCTGAAATTGCCATAAGTACCGCAAATGCCAGAGTGTAAGATATCTTTGCAGTTTTGCTTTGACTTTCAGCAGCCGGAATAGAAATCGAACCTATTTCCATATAAAAGTTCGAATCGTCTGCGATATTTACACTTCCGGAAGACAAAAACTTTTTCGATATATCAGGATTTGTATTATTATTCATTTTTCACCTTCATATTCATATTCTTTATATTTAGCATAGCTAGATTTTAAGTATAACCAGTATTTAATCATGGTCAGGTTTAAAAAAAGACGCTGCCGGGTATATAAAGTTTCACAATTTGTGAAACTAACATAGTGTCAGGTGCGTCTTTTTATAAAATTAACTTTTTATCGGAGGATTTTTATGCATTATTTTTTAACAGAGGAACAGCAGATGATTGTAGATATATGCAGGCAAATTGTTGATGAGAGAATTAAACCCCAAAGGGCTGAAATGGATGAGAACTGCATATTTCCTGCGGAAATAATAAAGGAAATAGGGAAAAGTGATTTGTTTAGGCTTTTTGTTCCTGAACAATACGGTGGAATGGGAACAGGAATTTTCGAGGTATGCCTTGCAACTGAGGAGCTGAGCAGAGGTGATTTAAGTGTTGCTACAACTTATGCCGCAAGCGGGCTGGGTTTTATTCCTATAATATTGCTTGGCAGCGAAGAGCAAAAGAAAAAATATCTTCCACTGCTGGCAAGCGGAGAAAAACTTGCTGCATTCGGACTTACTGAACCTGAAGCAGGCAGTGATGTAGGCAATATCAGAACAAAAGCAGTAAAAGATGGTGATTTCTATATCTTAAATGGCACCAAACAATGGATTACAAATGGTGGTGAAGCCGATATTTATACTGTTTTTGCAATGACTGATCCTTCTAAAGGTGCAAGAGGTGCAAGTGCTTTCATAGTCGAAAAAGGAACAAAAGGTTTTGACTTTGGTAAAAAAGAAAACAAACTTGGAATAAGAGCATCTGCTACCAGGGAATTGATTTTTACAGACTGCAGGGTTCCAAAGGAAAATCTGATAGCAGGAGAAGGCATGGGTTTCATTGCAGCTATGAGAACTTTTGATCAATCAAGGCCTGCCGTAGGTGCACAGGCAGTCGGAGTGGCGCAAGCGGCCCTGGAAGAAGCAATAAATTATTCAAAAGTGCGAAGACAATTTGGTGCATCGATTTCATCTCTGCAGGCTATCCAGCATATGCTGGCTGACATGGCTACACAGATAGAAGCTGCTCGCGCACTTGTTTATCATGCGGCAAAAGTTATTGATAGTGGAGAAAAGAATGTATCCAGACTGTCGGCAATGTCCAAATTATTTGCTTCCGATGTGGCAATGAAGGTAACAATTGACGCCGTTCAAATATTTGGCGGATATGGTTTCATGAAAGAATACCCTGTGGAAAAAATGATGAGAGATGCTAAAATAACCCAGATTTATGAAGGGACAAATCAAGTTCAGCGAAATATTATTGCCCTGGATTTAATTAAAAGGGGAGTACTTTAAATCCGCTCATGCTATTAAAATAATAATAAATCATGTTTATAATTATTTATATGTTTAAAAATATTTCAAGGTCAGGTGATAGATATTAAAATTATTGTATGCATAAAACAAGTTCCGGGAACAACAGAAATTAAAATTAATCCTGAAACAAATACCCTTGTAAGAGAAGGTGTTGAAACTGTAATAAATCCCTTTGATACTTATGCCATTGAAGAGGGAATAAGACTAAAAGAAAAGCTGGCGCCCATATTTAGTCAAACAGGTGAAGAGATTGAAACAATTGCACTCACAATGGGTCCGCCTCAATCAAACGAAATGTTAAAAGAAGTAATATCACTGGGAATAGATAAAGCTGTGCTTCTTTCAGACAGGGCTTTTGCCGGAGCCGATACGTGGGCCACAGCACTTACTCTTGCCGAAGCAATTAAGAAGTTTAATGATTGGAAACTAATAATACTTGGCAAGCAGACCCTTGATGGTGATACCGGCCAGGTTGGCCCTGAGCTTGCCCATAAGCTAAATATTCCTTTTATTGGTTATGCAAGCAGTATTTTGGATATAGATAAAAACAGAATGACAATAAAAAGGCTTATGGAAGACAGGTATGAAACTTTCGAAATAAAGCTTCCTGCAGCAATTTCCGTAGGTAAAGATATAAATATTCCAAGGGTACCATCGCTTCGGGGGAAGCTTAGAGCCAAGAATGAGGTTATTCCTGTATGGGATAAGAATTATCTTAACATTGATAAAAGCCAGGTTGGTTTAGAAGGTTCCTACACTCAGGTGATCAGGATTTTTATGCCTGAGCATCACTATGATGTTAAGATGTTTGAAGGCAGCCCGGACCAGCAGGTTGACGAGATTTATGGCAAGTTGAAGGAATTAAATATCGTCTGATGTAAAAATTAGCAGACTATAAATATAACCTGGCAGCAAATAGTTTGGAAATAAAATATGTTCTGATTATAAAATATTAGCAGACCTTCGAAAGGAACTGAATATTGGATATAAATGTTGATGAAAGTACGTGTACCGGATGCGGTTTATGTAAAAATTTCTGTATGTATGACGCAATAGAGATAATAAATGGCAAAGCCTCAGTTAAAGACAACTGTGTTTTCTGTGGTTCATGCATAGATGCATGTAAGTTCAAATCCATAGCAATTACAGGTTTGTCAGACAAACACATGGATTTTTCGAATTATAATGGTGTAATGGTGTTTCTGGAAACTATTGAAGGCAAGGTACTTGATGTTGGATATGAACTTGCCACTGAAGGAAGAAAACTGGCATCAATCCTGGGTGTACCACTGTCGGGAGTATTAATTGGAAATAAAGTAGAAGATAATTTTTCACAGGCATTTGAATATGGGCTTGACAAGATTTACTGTGTTGACAATCCTATATTTTCTAATCAGCTTGATGATATTTATGCCAAGGCATTGGTTCAAATTATTGATAAATATAAACCAGAGATATTTCTTGCAGGCGCAACAAGCTTTGGAAGATCTTTGACCCCGAAGGTTGCGGCAATAATAAAAACTGGACTTACTGCCGACTGTACGGCGCTTGCCATTGATGAAGAAAAAAAGATACTTCTTCAGACAAGGCCCACATTCGGAGGTAATGTTCTTGCAACAATAATAACAAAGGGTGCAAGACCTCAAATGGCAACAGTACGGCCGCATGTCATGGAGAAAAAAAAGATTTGCAGTGCAGAATCGGAAATTCCGATGGCAAGAATCGAATTTATTGATATAGACCAGTCAAAATTCAAAACAAGATATAAGCTGATAAATACGGAAAAAGAAGCCGGTGAAGCAATAAATATTACTGATTATGACATAATAGTTTCAGGCGGAAGGGGACTTGGGGGTAGCGAAGGTTTTGCGCTTTTAAAAGAGCTTGCGGACTTGCTTGGCGGAGTTGTCGGAGCATCCAGAGCTGCAGTGGACTCTAACTGGATATCCTATCCGCACCAGGTGGGACAAACCGGGAAGACCGTAAATCCAAAGCTATATATCGCATGCGGTATTTCCGGTGCGATACAGCACCTCGCAGGAATGCAAACGTCAGATCTTGTAATAGCAATAAATAAAGACATGGAAGCGCCTATTTTTAAAATAGCCAATTATGGAATAGTTGGTGATTTGTTTGAAGTATTACCCAAATTAATCAAGAAGATAAAAACAGCTAAAGGAATCATATAAGATCAAAAAAAAGAAAAATTATGTTTAAGGGCGTTTTAAAATATTAATTGTACTGAGGTAGTAATATAATATAGCACAGTCAAAGATTTTATTGCTATTATTGACAATGCAAGAAACATATATTTAATTTTAATTTTTTTGGAGGACTAAATGCAAAAAGAACTATCTCTCAAGGAATTAAAGATAGAATATGACAGCAAGAAGCTGAAATGTAAAACTACCGAGGAATTGACTCCTCTCGAAGGAATCATAGGACAGGAAAGAGCTGTAAAAGCATTAAAGTTCGGTTTAAACATAAAAGATGGCGGTTTCAATATTTTTGTTGCAGGGTATAGCGGCACCGGCAGAACTACTGGTGTAAAAGGATTTGTTGAAGAGCTAGCAAGAAAAAGACCGGTTCCTTTGGATTGGTGCTATATAAATAACTTTAAAAATTCATATGAGCCTAATGCCATAAAATTACCCGCAGGAAAGGGTAAGATTTTCCAGGAAGACACGGCAAATTTTATTAGTTCTATAAGAAATCTACTGCCAAAAACTTTTGAAAGCAAAGATTATTCAGAGAAGAAGGCTGGAGTAATTAAAGACATTGAACAGGAAAAAGAAAAATTATTAAACGGATTGAATAAGAGAGCTCAAGACGAAGGTTTTGTGCTCAGGTCAACCCAAATTGGTCTTTTTATAGTTCCGACTGTTGATGGCAAGATTTTAAGCGAGGATGAATTTTTTAAACTCGATGAAGGAAAAAAGAAAGAAATACAGCAAAAAAAGGAAAAAATAAATGATGAACTCAAAAAAACAATGGATTCTGTAAGAGACCTTGATAAAAAAACCAATGAAGCAGTAAAAAAACTCAACCATGATGTTGCACTTTATACTATAGAAAAATTTGTTAATGATATAAAAGAGAAGTATAAAGAAATTCATGAAGTTATTGAATTTATTGATGAAGTCAAAGAAGATATATTAAAAAATGTTGATATTTTTATTGCAAGCCATCAGGCTGAATCAGCTTCACAATATATTTTTCCATGGATGAAGGAAGTGCCTTTTAAAAAATATGAAGTCAATTTACTGGTTGATAATTCCCAGTTGAAGGGTGCGCCTGTCATTATTGAAAAAAACCCTACTTACCAGAATCTCTTTGGAAGGGTTGAAAAAGAGGCACAGTTCGGTGTTCTTACCACAGATTTTACAATGATAAGAGGAGGGTCTCTTCATAAAGCAAATAATGGTTTTCTTGTAATACCTGTTGAAGAACTTTTTAAAAATATTTTTTCCTGGGACAGCTTAAAAATGTCTCTAACAGATAAAAAAATAATTATCGAAGAAGCAGGGGAAAAGTTAGGTTTTATAACTACCAAGGGCTTAAAACCCGAGCCAATTCCATTAAATGTAAAGGTAGTTCTTATCGGAAAACCGATTCATTATTCCATTTTGTATTCTATGGACGATGGTTTTAAAAAGCTTTTCAAGGTTAAAGCGGATTTTGACCTTGAAATGAATAGAAACGATGCAAATATAAAAAAATATGCATCTTTTATTTGTACAATATGCAATAAGGAAGGATTAAAACATCTTCAATCTTCGGCAATCTTAAAAATGATTGAATATGCCTCAAGGCTGGCTGAAGATAAAAATAAAATTTCAACAAAGTTTGCAGAAGCTTCAGACATGATAACTGAAGCAAATTTTTATGCGGAACAGGATAGGTCAAAATATATCAGCGACAAACATATTATAAAAGCTGTTGAAGAAAAAATATACAGGTCAAACTTGATTGCTGAAAAAATTAAGGAATACATCAGTGATGGAACAATTTTAATAGATACTTCCGGAAAAACCGCCGGCCAGGTTAACGGATTATCCGTCTTCAGCCTGGGAGATTTTTCCTTCGGAAGGCCTTCAAGGGTCACGGTCTCAATCGCAATGGGGAAAGAAGGTATTATAGATATTGAACGAGAGACCAAGCTTGGGGGTCCCATTCATACAAAAGGGGTATTAATCCTCAGCGGGTTTCTGGCTGGAAGATTTGCCAAGGATAAACCTTTGAATTTATCTGCGAGGATAGTTTTTGAACAGAGCTATGGCGAGATTGAAGGAGACAGCGCATCGGGAGCCGAGCTGTATGCACTACTGTCGGCTATTTCCGGAGTTCCCATAAACCAAAATTTTGCTGTAACAGGCTCTGTCAATCAGAGAGGGGAAGTTCAGGCTATAGGTGGAGTCAATGAAAAGATAGAAGGTTTTTTTGAAGTCTGTAGGGCCAAGGGACTTACAGGGGAACAAGGTGTTATTATTCCTAAAAGCAATGTCCGCAATTTAATGCTTAAAGATGAAGTCATAAAAGCTGTAAAGGAAAAGAAATTTCATATTTATTCTGTCAGAACAATTGATGAAGGCATTGAAATTTTAACCGGCGTAAGTGCAGGTAAATTAAAACCAGACGGCACCTTCGAAAAAGATTCCATAAATTACAAAGTTGATAATAAAATAAAAGAATTCATGGAAAAATATAAGGCACTATCGGGACCTGCTGCAGTGGAGTCAGAAGCAAAAAATAAGAATAAATCTAAATTAAAAATAAAAAATTAACAAAATTAAAGTAAAGTTTACGGTCTAGTTAAGGTATTATTTTAATATTTTTAATATATGATATTATCTTTAATTTTATTAAAAATATTCTTAAAATCCTGAGTTTTCTCGAAATATCTATAATTATTTTCAAAGCAGAGCAGAATCTCTGCCAGAAAAATCTCCCTTTTTAATTTTCTGCCTAAAAGATCCATAATCGAAATTGCTTTTAAATTAAGACCTGAAAAGACACTTGAATCTATATTTAAATTTATTCCAATTCCAATATTTAAATATAATAGATTATTGATTTTTTCAGTTTCTGAAAGAAATCCTGCAAGTTTGTATTCATTACAGTAAATATCATTCGGCCATTTTACAGTTACTTTTAAACTGTATTTTTTTATGAGAATTTCTGCAACTGAAATAGCTGCGATCAAATTCATTTTGGGAAGATCTTTATGCCTTATTTTAGTTACCAGTATTATTGTAAACCATAAACCGCCCCGGGGCGATAACCAGTATCTGTCAAAGCTGCCGCGTCCTTGTTCCTGTATCTCTGAAATTATTACAGTGCCGTTTAAATCTTTTTTTAAATTGATGTAATCGGATTTTTTTTCAATTTCACAAGCAAAATCATTGGTTGAATTTAATCTATCAAAATGTATTAAATTTTTACCAATAAATTGGGTCCTTAATTTTTTATTGAATTGTTCTTTATTAAAATTTTCCATTTTTAAAAATAACATCATATTCCATTTATGAAACCATAAATTTATGGTGTCGTCTATTTTAAAGTTACTTTAAATCAAAATATTAAAAAAAGGTAGTAGTTTGAATAATTTAAAAAAATTAAATAAAGAAGATATTAAAAAAATTATACCCCATAGGGAACCCTTCTTGCTGATAGATGAAGTTCTTGAAGTGGAGCCTGGAAAGAGTATTAAGGCAGTAAAAAATGTTGACGAAAGTGAATATTATTTTAAGGGCCACTTTCCTGGCAACCCCGTAATGCCAGGTGTATTAATGATTGAAGCAATTGCACAGGCGGGTGCGATTACAGTATTATTATTGCCGGAAAACAAAGGAAAGCTGGTGCTATTCGCCGGGATAGATAAGGCAAGGTTCAAAAAAATAGTCAGGCCCGGAGATAAGCTTGAAATCGAAGTGGAAATCACAGATTTCAGGCGAAACATCGGGAAGGCCAGCGGAACCGCAAGAGTTGATGGCAATATTGCCTGCTACTCGGAAGCAATGTTTGCAATAAGTTAAGCTTATAAAAGTATGAACAGCCACTGCAGCATAAATAAAAATAAAAATAAATTTATCCTGATGTTTCCCGGACAGGGATCACAGCATGAATTAATGGGAAGTGATTTTTTAAATACTCATAGCAAGTATTTGAAGTATTTTGAAATCTCAAGTGAAATAATTGGCAGGAACTTGCTGGATATCATAAATAATAAAGACGGCAGCGCAGGATTTCTTAGCCAGACACAATTCTGTCAGATATCAATCTACAGTCTAAGCTGCGCACTGAATGATTATCTTAAAGATAACCTTAATTTTGATAAGGATAACATTGGTGCAGTTATCGGACACAGCCTTGGTGATTATAGTGCACTTTACAGCAGCGGAGTTTTCAATTACAGTCAGGGCGCATCAATAGTTGTTTATAGAGGAAAAATGATGGGAAGCATTGGGAAAGAACTTCAAAACAAGACAGGCAACGAGATGGTAATGGCTGCAGTTCTTGGTGCAGAAATTTCTGCAGTTGAAAATGTCCTTGAAAAATATAAAAATTCAGTATTTTTGGCTAACTACAACGATTATTCACAAATAGTGATCAGTGGTATTAAAGAAGATATAATAAAAGCCAGTGAAGAATTGAAATCTGCCGGTGCCAAAAGAGTAATAGAGCTGAAGGTAAATATAGCATCACATTGTCCTTTAATGAGTGAAGCTTCTAAAAAACTTGCTGAATATTTTGACGCTAATCACATAGTTTTTGGTAAACCCGAAATTGATTTTTTTTCTTCTACTGAAGTTGCATATATTAAGGAAAATGAAGTAAAAAGTACTCTTGTAAGACAGCTTATAAATCCTGTGCAATGGGTAGAAAGTATCGAGAACTTACTAAATTCCGGTTTTACCAAATTCATTGAAGTAGGACCCGGAAAAGTTCTTTCAGGACTTGTAAAGAGAATTGCTGCCAAGGCAGGGCAAGAAGAAGCAGTAATTTTTAATACTGACACCCTATATGATCTTGAAAACTTAAAAAACAACAAAAGCTAACTAAAAATCGGAAGGAAAATATATGAAACTTGAAAATAAAATATGTGTTATAACCGGAGGAGCTGCAGGTATTGGCAAAAAAATAAGTCAGTGCTTCCTGCAGGAAGGAGCAACTGTATATATTTTTGATATAAATCAGGTTCAGGGCGATAATACCATAAAGGATTTGTCTTCTATATATGGCAAAGAAAGAGTTTTTTATAAAAATGTTAATGTTGCTGATGAGTCTCAGGTTGAAAAAGCTCTTGATGAAATTGCCGCCATACATCAGTCCGTAGATGTTCTGGTAAATAATGCCGGGATAACAAGAGATAATCTGATTATGCGAATGAGCCTTGAGGACTGGAAAAAAGTAATAGACATTAATCTTACAGGTTCTTTTATTTGCTCAAAAAGCGTTATCAGGCATATGATCAAAAAAAGAAGCGGCAAAATTATAAATATATCTTCCATTGTGGGAATCAGGGGAAATGCCGGCCAGTGCAATTACTCTGCATCAAAAGCAGGGCTCATAGGCCTTACTAAATCTCTTGCCAGGGAGGTTGCAAGCAGAAGTATAATGGTAAACGCTATTGCACCAGGATATATTGAAACGGAAATGACAGAAAAACTTGATGAAAAAATAAAAGAAAAGCTTTTAACTTCAATTCCAGCCGGAAAGCTTGGCAGACCCGAAGATGTTGCAATGGCAGCATTGTTCCTGGCAAGCAAAGATTCTGATTATATGACAGGTACGGTATTAAACCTTGATGGCGGAATGGGTATATAGAAAGGATATTTTATTTTTAAGTATAAATAAGAAAACGAGGTATAAAAAAATATGGCGGAAAAAAGCGGGAGGAGAGTAGTAGTTACAGGAATGGGAGTTGTGACATCTGTGGGTACCGGAATCGACCAGTTCTGGAACAGTATAACTTCAGGAAAATCAGGTGTCAGCAGAATAGAAACTTTTGATGTTGAAAAAATTGCTTCGAAGATAGCAGCTCAAATAAAAGATTTTGATCCAATAAACTTCATGGATGCAAAAGCTGCAAAAAGAATGGATAGATTTGCACAATTTGCGGTGGCGGCTACAGTGATTGCACTTGAAGATTCCGGACTTAAAATAACCAGTGAAAATGAAAATGATGTTGGCGTGTATATCGGCAGTGGAGTCGGGGGACTGGCAACACTTGAAGCTCAACATAAAATTTTACTGGAACGGGGTGCTGACAGAGTAAGTCCATTCTTGATCCCGATGATGATATGCAACATGGCAGCAGCTCAGGCATCAATAATATCAGGGGCAAAGGGTCCGGTAAGTACAGTTACAACTGCATGTGCGGCAGGTTCAAATTCAATAGGAGATGCTTTCGAGATTATTAAAAGGGGAGCAGCAACGGTAATGATATCCGGTGGAAGCGAAGCTTCTATAACTCCTATTGGAATGGCAGGATTTTCAAGTATGAATGCGATGTCAAGAAGAAATGACGAGCCTCAAAGAGCATCCAGACCTTTTGACAGGGATAGGGATGGTTTTGTAATGGGAGAAGGAAGCGGTATTCTAATTCTTGAAGAACTCGATTATGCCCGAAAGCGAGGTGCCAGAATATATGGAGAAATTTTTGGTTATGGATTATCAGGAGAGGCATATCATATGACTGCACTCGAAGAATCAGGTAAAAATGTTGTAAGATGTATAAAAAATTGCCTAAAAGAAGGTAATATAGGTTTGGATCAAGTCGACTATCTTAATGCTCATGGAACATCTACTCCATTAAATGATATTGTAGAGAGTGTAGCCATAAGAAAATGTTTCGGAGAATATACAGATAAATTAAACGTCAGTTCAACAAAATCAATGCATGGACATTGCCTTGGAGCTGCAGGTGCAATTGAAGCAGTAGCAACCATCCTTGCTATAAAAAATGATATAATTCCACCTACAATAAATCTTGAAAACCAGGATGAAAAATGTGATTTGAATTATACTCCGAATGTAAGCATAGCCAAAAAGGTTAACATTGCACTTTCAAATTCTATGGGCTTTGGCGGACACAATGTAACACTGGGATTTAAAAAATATATAAGTTAAAAAATAAAATTATGGATAAAAAGCTTTCAGAAAAGTTAAAATGCAAGAACTGTAATCAAGAAATTGATCCGGATGAATTCCTGGTTAATTTGAATGTATGCCCTAACTGTGGTTATCATAGTTATATTGGTGCCAGGGAAAGGATACAAATTACTTGTGATGAAGGCAGCTTTAATGAGATAGCCAAGGATTTAAATTCGGTTGATTTTTTAAATTTTTATGATCTTAAGTCATACAGTTCGAGATTAAAGGAAGCAAGATTGAAGTCAGGATTAAACGAAGCTCTTGTTGTGGGTGATGCAAAAATAAATGGTTTTAAGACATCACTGGGAATAATGGATTTCAATTTCATGGGTGGGAGCATGGGAAGCGTAGTTGGCGAAAAGATTAAAATTATTGCTAATTACAGTATTGCCAATAAGCTGCCTTTGATTATATTTTGTGCTTCGGGTGGAGCAAGGATGCAGGAAGGAATAATGTCACTGATGCAGATGGCAAAAACAGTCTCATGCATAAATAGGATAAGGGAAAATAAAATACCATATATTTGTTTAATTACAAATCCTACCACAGGCGGTGTAAGTGCAAGTTTTGCAACAGTTGCAGATATAATAATTTCTGAACCAGGAACACTTTTTTGTTTTGCAGGACCCCGGGTTGTTGAACAGACAATAAAAAAACCTATACCATCTGATTTTGGAAGCGCTGAAAGAAATTTAAGAAACGGGCAATTGGACATGATTGTTGAAAGAAAAGATATAAAGGATATTCTGGCCCGATTATTAAAATTATTTAGAAATTAAACCTTAGGTTATTAATTTAAGGCTGGTGTAAAAATGGATTTAAACGAAATAAAGGAAATTCCAAAAAATTATTTCAAAGAAACATTGAGATCATTTTTTAAACTGGAGAAATTGAAAAGGATATCACATTTTAGCGGTGTTCATTTTAACGATGCAGAAAAAGAGCTTGCAGAAAAAATTGAAAACTACAAAAGAGTTGAGAAAGAAGCGATCAAAACATGGAAAATTGTTGAACTATCAAGGGATGAAACCAGGCCGCATACACCCGACTATATAAGTAATATTTTTGAAGATTTTATCGAGCTTTCAGGTGACAGACAAACTGCAGAGGATAAATCTATAACTGCAGGGCTGGGAAAAATAAATGGCACAACAGTTGCAGTTATTGGACATAATAAAGGAAAAGATATAAAAGAAAGAGTAGAATTTAATTTTGGAATGAGCATGCCGCAGGGATATAGAAAATCACAGAGGGTTATGCAGCTTGCAGATAGGTTTGGTTTTCCAATAATTACTTTAGTTGACACTCCAGGGGCATATGCAGCACTCGAGGCTGAAGATTCCGGACAAGCAAGTGCCATAGCTAAAAGTTTATTAACTATGTTTGAGCTCGAAGTACCAATAATCGCGGTGTTGATTGGTGAGGGAGGCAGCGGAGGAGCACTTGCACTTGCCATAGGTAATTATGTCATGATGCTTGAAAATTCAACTTATTCAGTAATTTCACCTGAAGGCTGTGCGGCAATTCTCTGGAAAGACACGAGTGGTTCAAAACTTGCAGCACGGGCATTAAAATTAACTTCAAAAAGTTTACTGCGAATGGGAGTAATTGACAGAATAATATTTGAACCATTAGGTGGTGCACATACTGATCCTGCAAGAATGGTAAGAATCTTAAAAAGATATTTGGTTCTTGCCCTTGATAAATTTAAAAATATTGATGGCAAAAAATTAAAGGAACAAAGAGCACAAAAATTTGAAACTTTGGGATTTTTAGCAGAACCATCGCAAGATTTATTTTCCGGCAAATAAAATCATTGCCCCACCCGGCTGTAAGGTAGTACCTGGTTGGGGATCCTGTTCAAGGATAGTATCTTTCTGAACAGAATAATCAGTTTGGATATAACTAATTTCAAATATGATCCCTTTTTCATTTAATAAATTCACTGCATTTGTAAGACTCATACCAATTAGGTCTGGTGTTGGAATAAATTCAAGGTTTGTTGCAATTATTAACTCTACAATACTATTTTCTTCAACCTGAGAACCAGGCGGTGGATTTAATGCAATTATAGTACCCGGGGGGCTTGCTGCATCAGTCATCTTGGTAGTACTTAGTTTGAGGCCAAGCATTTCAATCTGTGCCTTTGCATACAGAAAATCAGAACCTATCAAATTGGGAATAGTTAAAATTTTGTTGCCCATGCTAACTGTAAGGTTAATTATAGAATTTTTATCTATTTCTTCATTATAACTGGGATTTTGATTAATAATTGTATCCTTTACAAAGTCAGAACTGTTTTCCTCAGAAATACTACCTGCCTTTAATCCCAAGTCCTCAATAGTTTTAATTGCATCTTGTTTGGTCAAACCAATAAGATTAGGAACTTTAACCAATACTGTTTCAAGCCCTTTGCTTAGAACAACATTCACACTGCTGTCTTTTGGTATCTTATTGCCTGGCTGAGGGTCCTGGCTGATGATATAGTTTTGGCTTATATTTGAATTGAATTCAGAACTTTTTATAACTAACTTTAAACCATAGGTTGAAAGTATTTCTTTTGCCTCATTTACATTTATTCTTTCTATGGGAGGAACAATCATAAAACCAATTTCTGTTTTTATATTTTTATATCTTGAATTAATACTCAAAAATAATGTTAAAAATACTACAAAAAGAACCATAAAAAAAATATTCAGGCAAAGAAATGTCCATAAAACTTTTGCCCTTCTTGATTTTGAATAAGTTAGTGCCCACTCTTTTATATGATTCTCATCAGAGTTTCTTTTTTCTATTATCAGTGGCTTTTTGTCGAGAAAATTTTGAAGATCTTTTTTCAAAGAAGTTATGGAAGGATACCTATATGAAGGATTTTTCTCCAGGCATTTCATTATTATCTTTTCCAGTTTTTCAGGTACGTTAAATATTATTTTTGAGGGCAAAGTAGGCTGCTCACTTATGTGCCTGAGACTTATATCTATGGAATTACTTCCTCTAAAAGGAAGATCTGCCGTCAGCATTTCGTACATGACAATACCCAAGGAGTAAATATCCGTTCGAAAATCAAGAACTTTACCCTGGGCCTGCTCGGGTGAGACATAATGAGCGGTTCCCACAATATTCATAGTTTTTGTTATATCGGCTATAGTCGATTTTGCAATTCCAAAATCTGCAACTTTTACCATACCTTCGGCAGTTATCAATATATTCTGAGGCTTTATATCTCTATGGATAAGGTTATTATTGTGAGCTACTTCAAGTGCATTGCATATTTGCATTGAATAATTTACTATTGTCTCAGGATTTAAGGCACCTTTTTTTTCTATAGTCTCCTTTAAGCTTTTACCCTGTATGTATTCCATTGCTATAAAATATAATCCTTCAAATTCTCCCCAATCATATACCATTACGATATTAGGATTATTTAATTTCGACAGAATTTGAGCCTCACTTTTAAACCTGTTTACGAAATTCTTACTGTTTGCATAATTTTCATGAAGGATTTTTAACGCAACCTTTCTTTCCAGCTTAGAATCATAACCAAGATAGACATCTGCCATCCCCCCCGATGCAATTTTTTCAATAATCTTATATCTGTTTGCAATCAGGGTATCTGTGAGCCTGCTATCTAAAATGTTCCTGTCCTGTTTGTCTAAATTATTTTGTGTCATTTTTTTAATAGGTTCCTGTAACTAAAAATTAATGTAGTTTTAAATCTTTATTGAAATAACTGTTATATTATCGAGTCCGCCCCTATTTTTTGCCCAGTAAATCAATTTTTTTGTAATTTCTTCCGGATTTTTGAATTGCTTTATAATTTTAAAAATAAAAGTGTCCCTTAACATTGAATTAAGCCCATCAGAGCAGAGAAGAATAATATCTTTTTTTTCCAGATCAAGAGAGATATAATCAGGTATTAATTCATTCTCACTGCCTAAAGCATTTGTAAGATAATTCTTTTGAGGATGATTGAATGCATCTTCGTACGTAATTAAACCTTTTCTGAAAAGTTCGCCTACAATTGTATGGTCTGAAGTTAATAATTTGAGTTGCCTGCTGTTTTTTAGGTAAAGTCTGCTATCTCCAACATGTATAATATGTGCTTTATTGTCTTCGATATAGCACCCTGTAAAAGTGGTCCCCATGCCGTAATAATTTTCTTTCTCTTTTGAAAGTTTAATTATCTCATTGTTGGAAAAATTTATACTTTTAATCATAGCTTCCCGGATATTTTGGGTATTATTTTTGGGGACGCTTTGAAAATGTTTCACAAAATTTTCCACTGCGGTTCTGCTGGCAATTTCTCCGGCTTTATGGCCACCCATTCCATCTGCAACTATGAATAAATTATCATTACAAAAATAAAAATCTTCGTTTTTGTCACGATAATTTCCAATATCGGTTGCGGCAAAGTATTCCATGGGACTAATTATATGTTATAAGTGAGCATTAATAAAATAGTTTAATTTAAAGCATTTTAAAAAACAAACTGGACCAATGACCAGTTTAAAAGCCCTACCTTTATATCTAAAAAACTAGACTAAATGCTGTTAATGTATTCTGTGTTTGAATCTATAATCTATATAATAACATTTTAAGCCAATAGGTTTTTATAAATATCTTATTTAGACTTCTCGCATAGGTGCTTTTTTGGGAGGAAATAAATAAAGTTTATAACTATTATTTAGGAGAAATCAATAAAAAAAATAATATGTGGATTTAAAACAAATGGAACATAAGAGAAAGGTATCTAAATGTTAAAAGAAAAAACCAAGGCTCCCGATTTTGAGTTAATGGACCAAAATAATAAATTGCATACTTTAGCTGACTATAAAGGAAAGTGGGTAATAGTCTATTTTTATCCCAGGGATAATAGCCCTGGCTGCACAACCGAAGCAAAAAATTTTAGGGATAATATTGAAAAATTTGAAAAGCTTAATGCAAAAGTTATAGGGATAAGTCCGGACTCACCAATAAGTCATAAAAGATTTGCAGATAAATATAATCTTCCCATTATTCTTCTTTCAGATCCGGAAAAAGAGGTTATAAAGAAATATTATGCCGGCGGAATCATTACCAAGAGAGTTTCATATCTTATCAATCCCGAGGGAATAGTTGAAAAAGTCTATCCAACAGTAAATCCTGCGAGACACGCGGAAGATATTATAAATGATTTAGAGAATTTGAATATTAAGTAATTAATCAAATTTGTAAAGTACTGTTTTTTAATATTATAATACTAAGGGGTTTTTATCGTTAAGAATTTTATTATGGAGAAATATTATTGATATTTTTTATTATAATAATCTAATAATAACAATTTGGTAATATCTTTTTTTAAAAAAAATTATTTAAGTATTATATTCGGCCTGATATCAATTACTGGCCTTTATTTTATAAGCTTATACAGCTATGTTCTGTATCACAATTTTGTAGAGTTATTCAGCATTATCATTGCTTTCGGAATATTTATAATTGCCTGGAATTCTAAAAAATTTTTAGACAATAATTATCTTCTATTTGTTGGAATTGCATATTTTTTTGTGGGACTAGTGGATTTATTCCACGCTCTTTCCTACAAGGGAATGGGTATATTTACAAGCTTTACAGGTTCAAACCTTGCAACTCAACTCTGGATTTCTGCAAGATATCTTGAGAGCATCTCTCTGCTGCTTGCTGTATTTTTTATCACAAGAAGATTAAATTATAAAATTCAGCTTATCTGTTATCTGATTGTTACAATTTTGATTTTATTGTTCATATTTTATTGGAAAATTTTCCCTGTCAGCTATGTGGAAGGAACAGGACTTACAACATTTAAAATCGCAAGTGAATATATAATATCTTTTATATTAATAATAGTAATATTTTTTCTTTATCTGTACCGGAAAGAATTCAACCGAACGGTTTATATTTTGATTATATCTTCTTTAGCCATAACTATTCTATCGGAGCTGTCTTTTACCTTGTATTTGGACGTATATGGTTTATTTAATCAGTTGGGACATTTTTTTAAAATTCTGTCATTTTTTCTAATCTACAAAGCTATTATTGAGACAGGATTCTCTCAGCCTCTTGATTTACTCTTCTTCAAATTAAAACAGAGCGAAAAAGATATAAGAGAAAGTGAAGAAAAATTTCGTTCACTTTATTATTCGATGAATGAAGGTGCCAGTCTTAATGAAATAATATATGATAAATCAAATAAGCCAGCAGACCTTAGAATTATTGATGTAAATAATGCCTACCTGTCCATATTGGGTCTTGAAAGAGATCAGGTTATCGGTAAAAAGACTTCGGAAGTTTTCAAAACAGGTCTTTCTCCTTACATAAACATTTATGAACAAGTTGCAGATTCAGGAGAACCTGCCAGATTCGAAACTTTTTTTTCTCCTATGAAAAAATATTTTTCAGTTTCAGTTTTTTCTCCCTCCAAAGGAAAATTTGCAGCTATATTTTCTGATATTACAGAAAGGAAAGAGAATGAAAAAAAAATAGAGAGCTTGTCAAGATTTCCATCAGAGAATCCAAATCCTGTAATGAGAATGAATAATGAAAATTTAATTATTTACGCAAATGAGCCAGCCAAAAATTTATTGCAGCAACTAGGCAATGAGAAAAAAAGAAAATTCCTGAAGGTTATACATGATTCAGTTTCAGGTTGGGAAAAAAATAAAAATGTTAAATTAGAAACAGTCGAAATCAAGATCAACAAATTAATTTATGAATTTATTATTATGCCGGTAAAAGATTGTGATTATTTTAATGTCTATGGAAGAGATATAACAAGCAAAAAAAAAGCTGATAGATTACAAAATAAAATAAGAAAAGAAAAAAACTTAAATGAAGAACGAAGTAAATTGGCAAGAGAATTGCATGATACTGTAACTCAAACCCTTTTTTCGGCAAATCTGATTGCAGAAGTGATTCCTAAATTATGGGAAAAGAATCCGGAAGCTGTAATTGAGAGATTGGAGGAAGTGAGAAAGCTAAATAATGTTGCCCTTACAGAAATGCGTGTTTTGCTTTACGAATTAAAACCTTCAGCTATCAGGGATGAAGATCTTGGAAATCTGCTGCATGGAATGGTAAAATTCATTGGAGCCAGATCCAAAATCCCAATAGAATTAATAACAAACGGAGAGTACAAATTTTCACCCAAGATTGTGCTTGGTTGTTATCGTATTGCACAGGAAGCATTAAATAATATAATTAAACATTCTCACGCAACCAAGGCCACTCTGGTTTTAAAAATATTTCCGGACAAATTATATATGGATATAACAGATAATGGGTGCGGTTTTGATAATAAAAAAATAGCCTTAACAAATTTGGGATTGACCATAATGAGAGAAAGAGCCAAGCTTATAGGGGCATCGATATTTATAGATAGTTTACCGGGTAAGGGTACAAAGATTACTGTTATTTACAATAAAAAACAACAAATTAATAGAAACAATATATCATAAATTTTATATTTTTAATAACTTTTTTTAAGGAACCATGCCCGCTTAAGCCTTCAAATGGTTTTCTCAATACCCATCCTGGCTTATCAATTTATTTTTTATCACGAAATTTTAGATGCTAACATAAAAAGGAATGTATTCCACTTCATTTGGAGTTGGTATATAATATTTTGAAAGCATAAAAGGTGATAGTACTAAAAATACGGTCAATAATAAAAAGAAGTAATTGAAAATGATAAAAGTATTAATAGTTGATGATCATCCACTGGTAAGACATGGCATAAATACTCTGCTTGGAGTTTATGACGACATAGAAGTAACCGGAGAAGCAGAAAACGGTAAAGTAGCATTAGAAATGTGCGAAAAATGTAAGCCTGACATAGTCCTTATGGATTTAATTATGCCTGAAGTTAACGGCATAGAAGCAACTAAAAAGATACTCAAAAACTGGCCATCTATTAAAGTAGTTACTTTGACCAGTTTTATAGATAAAAAACTTATAGAAGATTCTTTAAAAGCCGGAGCAATAGGGTATGTCTTAAAAAATATATCCGGCGATAGTCTGGTAGCAACCATAAGAGATGCTGATAAAGGAAAATCGACATTATCTTCTGAAGCAAGCGATTTTTTAATTTCAAATCTTAAAAACCCCTCGGTTATAGACTATCAGTTAACCAGTCAGGAAAAGAATATTATGGCTTGTCTGGTTGAGGGTCTATCTAATAAAAAGATTACACAAAAGTTGGTATTAAGTCTTTCTACGGTGAAATTCCATGTAAGCAATATATTGAGTAAGCTTGGGGCCTCCAACAGGGCTGAAGCTGTTTCAATAGCCATAAAGAATAAGCTGGTTGATTAACCAGTCAAAAACAATCAAATATCTTTATAAGGAATATACATCTATGGGACTGGCAGGAGAATATCATGAGTAATTATCTTTGTTTTGATTTGGGAACCACAAAAATCAAATCAAGCCTGATTGATGAAAATGGAGATATAATTTATTTTTCAGTAAATGATGCAATTACTTATTTTGATAATGGAATTTACCAAAAACCTGAGGAATATTATAAAACTATTGTAAACGAGATTAATATAATAAAAGTCAAGCATCCAAAAGCATTTAGAATGACAGAAGTGCTTATTTGCAGCGGACAAATGGGAGGAATTCTTGGTATTGATGAAAACTGGGATGTAGTTTTTCCGTGGTCTTATTCGATAGACAATCGTTTTAATTCATATATGAACAAAATTGAAAAAAATATGGATAAATTAATCAGAAAACTTTCAGGGGGTTATCCATTTGGTCCCGGTAAAATGTTATGGATAAAAAATGATTTCCCTGGTTTTTATAAAAGGATAAGAAAATTCATAAATCTTACCACCTATGTTGCCGGAAAATTATGTAAATTAAATTCCGATAAAGCTTTTATAGATAAGAGTTGCCTTACCTTTTTTGGTCTGGCTGATGTAGTTAAAGGTAAATGGAACATGGATGTATGCATACAACTGGGAATAAGCATAGAAAAACTGCCTAAAATATGCAGACCTTTTGAAATAATTGGAAATATAAACAGGAGTATTTTTGGAACAGAGAAAGACATAAACGTAATGGTTGGTTGCGGGGATCAGGTGGCGGGCTTTTTAGGTTCAGGAATAATAAACAACAATAATATTGTTGATGTTACCGGTACTTATACTGTACTGGGACATTGTACAAAAGAATTTAAAAGTGATTTAAAAAATAAAGTCTTCAGTGTAATTGATTCGGGGATTGATGATATTTTTTATCAGATAGCTGTAATTGCTGCAGGTGGTTATACCTACAGATGGTTTATTGAAAAATTTAATTATAAACCGGCATTGAATTTTGAAAATTATAAAGGTACAAAAGGACTTTATTTTATACCATACATAGGAGGCAGATATCATCCTGTTCAACCATATTATGATGGAACATGGCTCGGTATAAACTGGGACCATGTTTTAGATGACTTTTATGTCTCACTGCTTGAATCATTTGGTTATGAGTTCCGTTTTTATTTGAATCTCTTAAAGGAAATAAGTGGTTCGGCTGGTATTGATTTCAAAGACATAAAAGTGATAGGAGGCGGTGCAAAGAATAATTTATGGAACAATATAAAAGCAAACATATTAAATTTAAAATATCAAAGGCTGAATTCATTGCCCTTTGAAATAATTGGAATTTTTCTGATAGCAAAATATGGAAATAATTTGAAATCTGGTTTCCAAAAACTTATAAACGATAAAATTATTTTTACAGATGAAATTATTGAACCCATAAAAGAAAAAATTCTTTTTTATGAACGAAATATGGAAAATTATATAAAGATTATCAATGGCCTGGATAAGGTTTATTCAAGTATTAAAAGCTAAGAGGCGAAGAGACAAATTAAATGTATGTTAAATTTGAAGAAAATTTATTAGTCGGGAGTTAATATGAGAAGCTTAATACTAAAAAATGGAATTATTTTAACACCTTTTGTAGAACTTAAGGATAAGGTTTTATTCTTAAAAAATGGAAAAACTTATAAAATAATATCAAATACTGAATTCCATAATTATGACAAAAATTGTCTTAAAGATTATGAAATCATAGATGTAAAAGGAAATTATATTTCTCCTGGTTTTATAGACATACATATTCATGGTGCCAACAATGCAGATGCTGTTAGGGATTCAATAGAACCAATGTCCGATTTTTTAGTAAAATATGGCGTTACGGGATTCTTACCTACTCTCTGGACAGCTGAATTTGAAAAAATGATAAAAGCCTGCAGAAGAATCAGTAATTTTATGAAAAAACAAAAAAAAGGTGCAAAAGTCTTGGGCATTAATTCTGAGGGACCTTATTTGAATAAGGAATATGGTGCACAGAGGCAGGATCTGGTAAAAATACCTGAGTTTAAAGATTACAACAAGTTACTGGAAGCGTGTAACGGTAATCTAAAAATTATGACGGTTGCTCCTGAACTGCAGAATGCTTATGAGTTGATAAAATATTTGCGGCAGAATGATGTGGTAGTATCTATCGGACATACCGATATAAAATTCAATAAACTGCATGAAGCATTAAATTTGGGAATTGAATTAATTACACATATTTTTAACGCCATGGGCGGAATATTAATTACAGAAAAAGGTGTAAAACCACTAACTATTCAGGAAGAATTACTTATATGCGATGATATTATGAGTGAGGTTATGTGTGACAGGAACGCTGTGCATGTTAATCCGACTTTATTGAAAATGCTAATAAGGTGCAAAGGTATAAGAAATATAATATTAATAACAGATTCAATGAATATGACTGGGTCACCTCCGGGAAAATATTATTTTCAGGACGGAAGAGCTGGCATTCTTAATGAAGGTGAGGATATTGTAAGACTTGAAAATGGATGTCTTGCCGGGAGCGTAATGACAATGAATAATGCTATACGAAATATGATTTCCCACACCGGTATATCATTAAAAGATGCAATTATGCTGGCTACAAACAGTCCTGCAAGAGTTCTGAAGATATCAGACAGGAAAGGTGAGATAAAAGAGGGAATGGATGGCGATATTGCTATTTTTGATGAAAAGTTAAATATTTTTATGACTATAGTGCGGGGCGAGATTTTATTTAATAATTTAAATAAGCAGCATTTGTCTTAATGTCTTTATAGATAAATTAAAAATTTTATAGACCCAATGGATCTTAAAATCAAATTCAATAGATGATGATAGCCTTTAATATATATCCCCAATTATAATTGTCCAGCAATTCGACTTGACAATAATAAATTATTTGATTGCTTACGAATATCCAAATTTTTATTTCCCTCTTATTATTTTATTTTTTTCCTGAAAATTTTTATATATTGTTAAATAAAGCAATATATGATAATAAAAATCTCATTGGAGTAAGCAATATATTGATAATTTATTATAATATAATTAATTTTAATTTTTAAAATTTAAATAATTTCAAAGTAACTGATTTTTTAACCGAAGTTATTTATAAGAGAGGAAAAAATTGAGAATTAAAAATCATCCAATTTTAGGCGAAGAATTAAGAAACAAAGAGATTGAAATAGTAGTAGATGGAAAGATGATCAAAGCCTATAAAGGTGAAATGATCGCATCTGCTATTGTCGCTTCAGGGATTAAAATTTTTAGATATACATCCAGGTATAATGAACCAAGAGGTCTATTTTGTGCAATAGGAAGGTGTACAGATTGTGTTATGGAGGTAAACGGCAAACCTAATGTCAGAACTTGTGTGACACCTGTGGAAACCGGAATGGTTATAAATACACAGAAAGGACCTGGTAATTGGGAGGAGAATACAAATTGAAAACCGAACTTGCAGTTATAGGCGCCGGCCCTGCAGGATTAAGTGCAGCGGTAGAAGCAGCTAAAAATGGTGTAGATGTAATAGTAATTGATGAAAATAAAAAACCAGGAGGTCAGCTTTTCAAGCAAATTCACAGATTCTTCGGTTCTGAAGAACATCTTGCCGGGACCAGAGGTTTTGAAATTGGTAACATGCTGCTTGACGATGCTAAAAAGTATGGCGTAAAGGTGCTTCTTGATAATATTGTCTGGGGACTTTTTCCGGATTTAAAAATCGGGATATCTGATAATGAAAAAGTTTCAATAATTGAAGCTGATAAAGTTATTGTTGCCACTGGTGCTGTGGAAAATTCTCTTTCATTTCCCGGATGGACGCTGCCAAATATTATGGGCGCAGGGGCAGTACAGACAATGATCAATATTCATAGGGTTTTACCGGGAAGCAGAGTTTTAACCATAGGTTCAGGAAATGTTGGGTTAATTGTTTCTTATCAACTTATGCAGGCGGGAGCGGATGTACTTGCGGTAATTGAAGTAATGGATCATATCGGAGGATATATGGTTCATGCATCAAAGATTGCAAGAATGGGAGTTGAAATTTTAACATCACATACAATAACAAAAGCCATAGGGGATAAATTTGTTAAGAAGGTGGAAGTTGCAAGAGTTGATAAAAATTTCAGTGTAATAAATGAAGACAAAAAAATATTTGATGTGGATCTTGTGTGTGTTGCAGTAGGCTTAAGGCCTTTAAATGAATTATGCTGGATGATAGGGGCAAAATTTGAATATTTACCTGAACTTGGAGGTTTTATTCCCATTCATGATGACAATATGCAGTCAAATGTGAATGGCATTTATGTTGCCGGAGATATTACCGGCATAGAAGAGGCTTCCACAGCAATGGAAGAAGGTAAGCTTGCTGGGATAGCGATAAGCTTATCACTTGGGAAAATTGAAAAGAAAAAAGGTCTCAAAATGGTAAATGAAGCACGGAGAAGACTCAGGATGCTGAGACTGGGACCATTTGGAAATCTAAGGCAGGAAGCTAAAGAAAAAATAATTAGAAGATGCTATACCTAGGAGCAAGAATAAATGTTTGATCAAAAATATCTGAAAAAACTTAAGAAGTTGCATGGTTATCCATCCGAACAGAGATTAAATGAAGGAGCCGTTGCCGTCATAGAATGTACCGAAGAAATTCCATGCAACCCCTGTGAAACAGTATGTCTAAAAAATTCTATAAAAGTAGGAGACCCTATAACAAATTTGCCTTCATTGACTGGCAATTGCACAGGTTGCGGCAGGTGTGTTGTGGTTTGTCCCGGTCTTGCTATATTTATAATTGATAAAACCTATTCAGATACAGAAGTATTAATTACAATCCCTTATGAGCTGCTGCCGCTTCCAATAAGAGGAGATAAAATCATTGGACTTGATAGATCTGGGAAACCTGTTTGCGATGGCAGAGTTATCAGAGTCAATGCCAATAAGAGTTTTAACAAGACTAACCTTGTAACCATTGCTGTTCCAAAAAAGTTTTCTGATGATGTAAGATTTTTTAAACTGGCTGTTTGATTGCCAGATTAATTCAATTTAGTGGGATTAAAAAATAATGCTATTTTTTGAGGAGATAAATAATGAATGAAGATAATATAATAATATGCAGATGCGAAG
This sequence comes from Actinomycetota bacterium, assembly GCA_023475715.1. Next base: position 12,476 of record JAMCVO010000026.1, on the reverse strand, counting down.
AAATAACCTTAGGAGAAATAAAAAAAGCAATCAGAGAAGGGGCGCACAATACCGATGCTGTAAAAAGAATGACACGTGCCGGAATGGGGCTTTGCCAAAATAAGACATGCTATAACCTTATTGCAAGAATAATAAGCAAAGAAACGGGGAAGGAGATTAATAAAATTGCCCCGTTTACAACCAGGCCGCCTATTAGGCCAATAAAGATAAAATGCTGGCAAAGAGATAATTAATTTTTTAATTTATTTAAATTTTGAAATAATCGGTTTAATTAAATCTATTGCAACAAAAACTGGTTTGGCTGCTAAATTTCCATATACAATATTTTTGTTCTTAATGGTTCCATCTAAGCGAAATATTTTTAAATACTTGTGAATAAATTCTTCATTGAAATTAGATGGTGGATCATTGGTAAAAGAAACTTAATTTTATATAATATGTAAAGATATAAAATTAATAAGAATACTGATAAAATTAATCATTTCCGGGCGAATGGCGGAATTGGCAGACGCGCTAGGTTCAGGGTCTAGTGTTCGCAAGGACTTGGGGGTTCAAATCCCCCTTCGCCCACCAAATAAAAAACACTGAAAGGCAATTTTTTGGAACGAAGAGGCAGGAAAGAAGCAGTAATAATCTTAATTTTAATGATAATCATAGCCATTGTAATAGCAAGCTGGCTTACAGGTCTCTGGAGCTGTGACAAAGGCAGGAGTGACCTTACAGAAAAGGAAAAATTAAGTATTGCAGATTATATTAATTCTATTTCAGTACTAATACAGCATTCCAATAAGGTATCTGTAAATTTTTTCTCGACTTTAAATAAAGCCAAGGATACCTCCAAGGAAGAACTTGATGCAGATTTAAGCAAAGATCTTGAAGAAAGCAAAGTAATTATGGAAAACAGTTTGGAAATAAATCCACCTGATTTCTTTGATGTTTCGCATGGGTACTTAAATCTTGTGTTTCAAATCAGAAACAAAAGTTATGAAGAATTTAAGCCGGCACTTTCAAACATATTTCAGGATAATGATGTTGAAAATTCGACTGCACAAATAGCAAACTCTTTCCTTAATATGTATTTAAGCGACGAAATCTATAAATATTTTCAGGAAGAATTAAAGAAATCGGGTGAAAAACTCGGAGTTAATAATCTGACTATAATAGATTCTTTAATTTTACAGGACAGGAACCTGATAAATGTTGGTAATGTAAACAACCTGTTATCTGAAATTAGAACAGTTACAAGCACCTCTCAAAGAAGAGGAATTGCGATTATAAGCCAGGGTATAGCTTTCAATCCGCAAATTTTAAATGAACAGGATCAATATTTGGTTATTAAAAAAGGTTCCGATATCAGCATAACTATAAAAATTGAAAATCAAGGCAATATAGCCGAAAAGGATGTATTGGTAAAAATGAGCTATAGTGTTGAAGGCATCAGCAAGGTAGAAGAAAAGACATACACAATTGACACTATCGAGCCTTCGGAGCAAAAATCTGTTACAATTTCAGGGTTCAAGGCCTATCCGGGGAAGAAGTGTGAGGTAAAAATTGATGCTGGACCAGTTCCGGAAGAAGTGTTTCTCAATAATAATACTGCGACTTTTAAATTTATGATGGAAAATTAGTGTTGCAGAATAGACTTATATTTTTGACTAAAAATTAATTTTATGATTTATTTAATCATTTAAGACTTTAAATTTAGGGAAAATAAGTATGAATAATAAGAAAATAGCTTTTTTGGGCCCTGAAGGAACTTTCACCGAAGAAGCATTGATCAAATATATTAAGAACTTAAAAGAATATGAAAAAATTCCTATTTCAACAATCCAGGATGTAATTAAAAGTGTCGACAGGGGAGAGACTATACAGGGCGTTGTCCCTATAGAAAACTCGATAGAAGGTTCTGTAAATATTACTCAGGATATACTAACATTTGAAAGTGATGCAAAAATAACTGGTGAAATAATTATTCCAATCAAGCATCATCTTATTGGAAAAAAAGGTACAAAAATAAAAGATATAAAAAAAATATTGTCTCACCCGCATGCCACAGCTCAGTGCAGAATATTTTTAACCAGTAAATTCAAGGATTGTGAAATTATAGCAGCAAACAGCACCGCAGAAGCAGTAAAAAAACTGCTAAAATCCGAAAGTGACACTGCTGCAATAGGTACAAAAATAGCTGCTGCTATATATAATCTGGAAATCCTTAGCAGCGATATAGAAGATAATAAACAAAATAAAACCAGATTTGTCATAATTGGAACTATTATTCCTCCTAAGACGGGAAATGATAAGACTTCAATAGTTTGTTTTTTAAAAAAGGACAAGCCTGGAAGCTTATTTAACATACTTAAGGAATTTGCAGATAGAAATATTAATCTGACGAGGCTTGAGTCAAGGCCGGCTAAAAAAGATTTAGGCGATTATGTATTCATGATTGACCTGGAAGGACATATACACGATAAAACAATTTATGAAGTTATTGAAAACCTCAGAAACAAAGTTTATCTGGTTAAAATATTAGGCTCTTATCCTGTTTGGAAGGGGGACTTGGCAAGTGATTGATTTGGAAGTGCTTAGGAAAAATCCTGAGATAATCGAAAAAGAAATAAAAAACAGAGGTATGAAAATTGATGTTCGTTCCGATATAAAGCTTGATTCTGAAAGAAGGAGCTTGATAGTCAGAATTGATGAGATAAGAGCAAAAAAAAATGAGGCATCTAAGTTGATTCCGAAGATTACCGGTGCAGAAAAGGAAAAGATGATAAATGAAATGAAGAGTTTAAATGAAGATTTAAGTAGCATTGAAACTCAGTTTGAAGAACTCGATAAAAGATTTTTTAAAAATCTTGCGGCTTATCCCAACATCACCCATCCGTCAGTACCAATTGGCAAAGATGAAAGTGGCAATATTCCTCTTTATTTTGTTGGAAATAAACCGGAATTTGATTTTAAGGTTAGAAACCATGTCGAACTTGGAATTGGGTTAGATATTATTGATGAGGAACGTGCTTCTAAAATTTCGGGTACAAGATTTGTTTTTTTGAAAAATGAGGCTGTTTTACTCCAGATTGCCTTGTTGCAATATGTAATGAATTTTTTAATTGGCAAGGGTCATGTTCCATTGATTCCGCCTGTTCTTGTCAAGGAAAGAGCAATGTATGGAACTGGATTTTTTCCTGTTGAAGAAACTCAATATTACAAGACAGAGCTTGATGACTTGTTTTTAATAGGAACGGCGGAAGTCCCGTTATGTGCTTTTCATAGTGATGAGATTATTGATTCAGTAAGACTGCCATTAAAGTATGCTGCATATTCAACCTGTTTCAGAAGGGAAGCCGGGAGTTACGGAAAAGACCTGGGAGGATTATTCAGGGTTCACCAGTTTGACAAAATTGAGATGTTCATTTTCGCAAGTCCTGAAAAATCCTGGGAAGTTTATGAATGTTTACGCGAAACTCTGGAAGAAATTGTAAAAGGTTTGGGACTGCATTACAGGCTCATGAATATGTGTACAGGTGACATAGGAACTCCAAATGCTAAAAAATATGACCTGGAAGTCTGGATACCAAGCCAGAATGCTTATAAGGAAATTGCATCATGCAGCAATGACACAGAATTCCAGGCAAGAAGATTAAACATAAAGTTTAAGGATGGAGATAAAAAAGGCTTTGTTCATACTATGAATAGTACTGCATGTGCAGTTGGCAGAACTATTATGGCAATAATGGAAAATTATCAGGACAAAGATGGAAATATTGTTATTCCAGATAAGCTTATAAATTATATGGGAGGATTAAAAATTATTTCCAGAAAGAAATAGTTTTTGATATAATCTTTTTCCTGGAGGGGTGGCAGAGTGGTTGAATGCGGCGGTCTTGAAAACCGTTGAGGGTTTTACCCTCCGGGGGTTCGAATCCCTCCCCCTCCGCCATAAGGGAATACCGAATCCGGCAGACATTTAATGTGGCTGAACTTTGTAAAATATGCCATTGGTGCATATTTTACGGGATTCGAAAAGACGGGCTGAAGCGGTAGCGGAGGGAGTCTGCGGCTCTGCAGCGAACGAAGTGAGACGAAAACCGAATCCCTCCGTCAATAATAGAGATGCTTCCGGATTCAATATTAAACACCTTCTGTTAAGTTTTTCCATAAACTTAAGCGCCTGTAGCTCAGTGGATAGAGCGATGGTCTACGAAACCAAAGGTCGGAGGTTCGAATCCTCTCAGGCGCGCCAGCGACTGATAGCAACATGCCGGAAAGCTTAGATATTGTAGCAAAATATACTGCGGTCAAAAATTGTCTCGAGATATTCAGATTTTTACGTCATTTTATTTTTATTTATAACAAATTTATAAAAAAGTTTATAAATCGGAGGTTTAACATGGAAAAATTAAAGGTCGGTTTTGTTGCAGGCTTCATGGAAGGTTTTTCAACAAAAGGTATTGAGTATTTTAAGAATTATCAGAAAGACCTCGCAAAAATGGCAGATAAGATGGGATTTGAGCTGCATGTTATTGATATCGTAATGCAGAATATGGATCAGGCTGTAAACATACGGAAGGAAATAGAGGCTTCTCAGCTTGATTTTGTCATACTGTTTCACCCATCTTACATAATAGGCGATAATGTCTACGAGATAATGAAATCGGGCACAAATTTCGGACTCTGGGCAATCGCGGAACTCTCAGAGACAGGTCCCATGACATTTGCTTCATTTGTAAATATATCACAGAACATCGGCATCTCAAGGCATAATTTCCTGGGTAAACCCGTAAAGACAAAGTGGTTTTTCGGGGATATGGAAAGCAAATTCTTCAAACCCCGATTTGATATAACAATAAAAGCTCTTTCAGCCCTAAAAACCATAAGAAATGCAAGAGTAGCTCAAATTGGAAAGCTGGCAGACGGACATATTAACCACATGGCAAATCCAAGGCAAATATACCAGTACCTGGGTGTGGATGTGACAAGAGATTACGAAGTAGAAGACGTAATAGCTTTGGGTGATAAGATGCCAGCATCAGAAGTTGATAAGGTATTTAAAGCAGTGACACAGGCTTGCAAGATTAGCCGGGTATCTGAGCAAAAGGTGCGCGATTCTGTAAAGATGTATCTTGCTATAAAAAAGGTATGCAAAGATAACAATTACTCAGCAGTCGCTTATAGCTGCTGGCCAAAACTTATGCCCTTGAAAGGAATGGTGGGTTGCCTTACCAATTCGCTTCTGAACAGTGACGGAATAGCTGCAGGTTGTGAAGCAGATGTAATGGGGACGATCTCAATGCTTGTCCTGCAAAAAATAACAAAAGAGCCAGTAGCACTTATGGATCTTGCAAAGTTTGACGAAAAGGATGAGTCTCTACTGCTCTGGCACTGCGGTTCAGCTCCGTTTGAAATGGCAAACGAGAGAGGAGTAATATGCGAAAAGCACTACTTTGCAGATTATGCTGAAAGCGTAAAGAATTGCGGCCCTATAACTGACTTAATATTTAAAAAGGGAGACGTAACAATATTCAGGCTCTCAGGCGAGGGTGATAAATTTTATTATGTAACAGGAAAGTTCTTTGACCCGGAAAAGAAATCATTTTGCGGAAGCAGGGGATGGGTAAACGATCTAAAGTTATACGAGGAGCCTATAAAAGCCTGGGACCTTGCAAACACTTTTTTAACCAACGGTTTACCTCACCACTTCCCTATAGTATTGCAGAATATTGGTCCATATGTTGAGGAATTTGCATTCTGGGCAGAGCTTAAGAAAGTAAGAAGATATGACTACAGGGATTACTTGTATGTATAAAACGTCATATTGGGATTGGGAAACAAACCATGAAAACATGTAGTTGTTTCAAGGAGTATTGAAAGTGAAAACAAGAAGGAATTCGATTAATTTAGGTTTTGTTGGTCAAGCAGAATCACAATTCTTTAAACAAAAAGATATAGTAGATTTTGCAGTGGAATGGATAGAAAAAAATAGGCACTAGGATATTTTAGCTTTTCGAAATTTTAATACTTTGATCCAGTCACTTTAGTTATATTTATCAAAAAATTAATTTTTACAAATTAAGAAATTAAGTTATAATATCTCTTTATAATTATTATAAAAACTTTAAAAAGAGTATTTTACGGTATCTTCTAATTCTATTTACCTTTAAGAAGGGAATCAGAAAAGAAAAAACTTTTAACTAGATTTAAAAGAAAATTCAGGCCAATGTTATCCCAATGATTTTATAGTTTTGTACAATGTTTTAGGTAAGGTATTGTTATGATGAACGAGAAAAACGTTTTTATAGAATTAAAAAACATAAAAAAAATATTTCCTGGAGTAGTTGCGCTTGAAAATGTTAATTTTGATGTGAGATATGGAGAAGTGCACGCACTGGTCGGGGAAAATGGAGCTGGTAAAAGTACACTTATTAAGATACTCGGCGGTGCATACCAACCAGATGGCGGTGAAATTTTTATTGAAGGGGAAAAAATATTCATTTCAAGTACATCTATGGCACAGCATTTTAAGATGGCTGTTATTTACCAGGAGTTTAACCTTATACCCGATCTTTCTGTAGCCGAAAATATTTTTATAGGCAGAGAACCGAAAATAGGAAAAACCTTTATAAATTGGGATAAGTTAAATAATGATGCTGCAGAAATTTTAAAGAAATTTGATATAGATATTAATCCTCGTAAATTTATATCTGACTTATCAGTAGCTGAAAAGCAAATGATTGAAATTGCAAAATCACTTTCAATGGATGCCAGATTGATTATTATGGACGAGCCAACAGCCACTTTAACTGAAAAAGAAGTGGTAAAACTTTTTTCGATTATTGAAGAATTAAGGAAAAAAGGCGTTTCCATTGTTTATATATCCCATCGTCTTGACGAAGCATTCAGATTATCTGATAGGATTACCGTTTTAAGAGACGGAAGAAAGATTGAAACTAAGAAAACATCCGAAACAAATCAGGATGAAATTGTTTCCCTGATGGTAGGAAAAATAGTTAAGGATTATTTTGCGGGCAAGAAGGAGAAAACAACTGATAGAGATATCATGATAGAAGTTAAAAATTATAATATTGCAGACTACATCCATAATGTAAATTTTAAATTATATAAGGGCGAGATTTTGGGTTTTGCCGGTGTTTTAGGTTCCGGAATTCACCATCTTTTGAGATCTCTTTATGGAGGTACTCAAAAAACGGAAGGGGAAGTTTTTTTTGAAGGAAAGTCTGTTGATATTAAAAATGCATCTGAAGCAATTAAACTTGGAATTGGATATGTAACCGAAGATAGAAAAGGTGAAGGCCTGCTTAATGATATGTCTGTTTTACAGAATATTTCTATTATTATTATTAAGTTCCTGACTTTCTTTAAAGGTATATTTATAAGACAAAAAAAGGAATTAGAGGTATTCAATAAGATAGCAAAAGAACTGGATATTAAATATGCAAACATAAACCAGAGAATAATTTATTTAAGTGGTGGTAACCAGCAAAAAGTTGTTATGGGAAGGACTCTTGTAAGTAATTGCAAAGTGCTTATTTTACTCGAACCAACAAGAGGAATAGATGTTGGTGCAAAAGCGGAGATTCATAAGATTATGGTCGAACTGGCAAACAGGGGAATTTCAATAATTATGACATCTTCAGAACTGCCTGAACTCGTCAACTTAACTGACAGGTGCCTTGTGCTATACAAAGGAAAGCTTGTTGCCGAGTTTAACAGGGAAAACATGAATGAAGAAAAACTTGTAGCGGCAGAAATTGGTAAGTTGAGCTATACCAACAATTAAACAGTAAGGGGTTTACTGTATGGTAAAGTTTTTAAAGGTATATGAAAAAATAGGAATATTCATATTGATTGTTGCAGCAAGTATTTTTCTTACAATAGTAAGCCCTAATTTCAGGAATATGGACACAATTCTTGGAATCGTAATGCAGGGGAGTTATGGCGCAATAATTGCTTTTGGAATGACACTGGCAATTACCAGCGGCGGGTTTGATCTCTCTGTGGAAGCAGTTATGGGTCTTACAAGTGTAATTTTGGCAATGTTGATACCGCAAATGGGTTTTGCGCTTTCAATAATAATAGCAATCCTTGCAAGCTGTTTTGTTGGGATGATAAACGGCGTATTAATAACAAAGGTAGGAATAAGCCCGTTAATCATGACTCTGGCAATGCAGGTAATCTTAAGGGGAACTTCTTTATTAATAACCGGAGGCAGGCAGGTGGTAATTGCTCAAAAGTCCTTTATGACGATAGGAGCTTCAAAAGTTTTTAATATTATTCCGACTCCAATTATTTATATGGTTATAATATTTATAGTATTTTATCTCTTATTGAATCAGACTTCCTTTGGGAGGCATATAGCTGCTGTTGGCTCCAATGAACAAGCTGCAAGAATGTCAGGTTTAAATGTAACCATTATCAAAACACTGGTTTATGTGCTGGTTGCATTTACTGCCAGCATTGTAGGGGTAATTAGGACTTCGCAAGCTCTTATAGGAATTCCAACAATGGCCCCTGGTTTTACATTGAATGTACTTACAATAGCAATACTTGGAGGCACAAGTCTTGCAGGAGGTAAGGGAAATCTCATAGGCACCTTTTTTGCAGGTATTTTTATTTCAATGATTTATTATGGTCTTAATTTGTTAAATGTTCAAATTTTTTACCAGTTCCTGTCAGTGGGACTAGTTCTATTGTTTGCCTTATTTGTGGACGGTTTAAGAATAAGATATCTTGAAAGTGCAAAAGTAAAAGGGATAAGAATTTAATGATGGATGAATCTAAAGTAAGGCTCACTTCTAAACAAAAAGCGGGGAATTTCATTGGAAGTTTTGGACTTATAATAATTCTTTTAGTTATTTTTGGATTATTCTCATTTTTAATTCCTGGAGTTTATTTCACATGGGCCAACCTGCGTGATATGATAAGATTCTCAAGCTTCGTAGGAATTGGCGCTATAGGAATGACTTTTTGTATTATGACTGGGAACTTTGATATCTCAGTCGGATCAATGCTTGCTCTTGCGGGCGTGCTTGGCGCTTCGCTTGCCCCCAGAATAAGTGGTGTAGGTGGTGTAATAGTTACCATCATTGTTGCTTTATTTCTCGGTTTTATTAACGGAGTTTTTGTAACCAAATTAAAAATCCCTGCATTTATTACAACCCTTGGCATGCTATTTATTTTCAGGGCAATTGCTTATATCTATACAAATAACACTCCACAATATATTCAGGACAGATTCTGGATTTCTATTGGTAATAAAACATTTTTAGGTCTTCCTTTACCAATTTATATAATGGCAGTGTGTTACGGAATTGCTTATTTATTGTTAAAAAAGTCACCGGTCGGAAGATATATAATTGCGGTTGGAACAAACAGCAGAGCTGCTGCACTATCAGGAATAAATGTCGATAATATTAAAATTTTGGTTTTCACACTGATCGGATTATTTGTAGGAATTGCTGCAGTTATAAATGCATCCATGCTAGGTGCTGCCAATCCTGGAATGATGGGTGATGGTTGGGAATTTCAGGTTATTACCGCAGTGGTTTTAGGAGGAACTGCGCTTTCCGGTGGAAGTGGCAGCCTTGGCGGCTCTCTTCTTGCTGCTCTTATAATTATTTTTCTTAAAACAGGTATGAGCAATGCACAGGTTAACAGTTACTGGCAACAGGTTGCTACTGGGCTGGTTCTTATCTTTGCAGTATCTGTTAATAAGTTAAAATTCTGGTTAATTGGACAAACTCAATAATTTAATTTTGAATTTATTGAGAATGTCTTTTTTATATAAATATATTTAGAAAAATATTTACACAATTTTTTGCTAAAAATAGACATTGAAAACAAAAAAGGGAGGTAAAAAGTGAAAAGGTATATGAAGATAGTGCTTTACGCTGCACTGGCAATTGCGCTCATAATCACCTTTACGATTGCTGGCTGTAAGACTGGAACAGAGGGTGCTACCACAAAGAAGCTGCTAAAACCTGAAGAAGTAACTATTGGCTTCTCACTCTGGACAATGGAATTCACATTCTTCCAGAATGTGGAGAAGGGTGTTAGGGATGCCGCCAAAGCTTTTGGGTTTAAGTACGTATTACTTGATCAGAAGAGTGATGCTACACAGATGGTTCAAGATTTAAATACGCTTGTTAACCAGAAAGTAAGCGGTATTGTTTCTACTCCTGTTGATCCGGGATCCATGGGTCCAGCCGTTCAAAAAGCAAGAGATGCAGGTATACCGGTGGTTTGTGCAGATATTGGTAAATCAGGCCCGGTTAATGCTCTTATCATTTCAAACAACTTCCAGGGTGGACAGCTAGCTGCAGAATTTCTTGCAAAGTTAATTACCGACAAAACAAAACCATTCGGTCTTGGTAACTTGAAGCCACAGTGGACATATGCAAGGCAAAGAGGTGAAGGTTTTAAAGCTAAATTAGATGAACTTGGCTACATTATCAAGTCAGAGATTATAGTTCAGAATCCTTCAGCAGAAGGCGGATATGATACCATGCAGCAGATCTTGTCAGCTGCTCCTGATATTGCAGGCGCATTCTTCACATCCGGACGAGAAGCAGTAGGAGCTGCAAATTTTGTAAAATCACAGAACTTGGATATTAAGGTTGTTGGTTACAACGGCGACCCTGAAGAGTTCAATGCAATCAAAGATGGAATTCTGGCAGCAACTGTTCTGCAGCAGCCATATGTTATCGGCTACAAAGCAGTTGAAACATTAAAGGAAATCCTTGTAGACGGAAAGTCATATGAAAATGTTGAAATTCCTGCTGAAGTAAAGCTTGTAACACCCGAGAATCTGGAACAGATAGCCAAAGAGATTATGGATTCTACAGGAAATTCAGCATTTGGTGAATAATTCCAAACTATAGATAGAACTTTTACTGAGTTTATCAAGTTATTTTCCAGAAACTCTAAAAAGTCTTTAAAAAGATAATTAAGAGACAGGTTGTAAACTTGTCTCTTAATTATTTGGTTAATTTCCGGTTATAAAAATTTTTATAATTTCTAGATTTTAAATTTATTAATCTTAATTTAAATCTTCTGAATGGGTTTTTACTATATCTCATCAAAAAATCTTTAGCTGCAAATTTTATAACAACATCTCTACCATATTTTAAGCTTAAATAGCGTTTGTGCTCGTTTATCCATATATAAAGGTCGGTTTTTGTTCTATTGGGGAATTTTTCCAGTATTCCATAATTCTTTATAATATCTATGGCTGGTAAATAAATATTGTCATACCAGATAATTGATGCTTCTTTGAAAGTTATTAGTTCTTCATCAGCTTTTTTATTTTCGTTTAATTGAATCATTAGTTTATCAATCTGACTTAATAGGAAATCATATTGTCCAGGAATAGTAATTCTGATTTTGATTTCTGGTCTATTTTGCTTAAGTCCGGTAACATTGAGAAAATTTTCTTTTTCTGCAAGAATAATAATATCTTTAGGATCCATGTCGGAAGTAATGGGTATATCTGTAATAAATTCAGTAACCTCTGCATCTATATATTTAACTCCCAGCTTTTTAGAAACGCTCACTCTGTGGTTGCCATCAATAACAAAATATATTTCGCCAATCTTATAGAGTTTGACGGGAGGTAAAATTACATCTCTCGCTATCAAATTATGAATTTCTGCCCATCTTTGCTGAAGATGTGCTTTTTTTGGAAGAAAATATCTATCAAAATCCCTGTATCTATCAAAGCTCCCAACTACAGTATCAACAGGAACGGTTTGGATACCAAGGTATCTTTGTTTATAAAGTTTAAACTCTTTTTTGATTTTTTCAAAAGATAAAAGTTCATTATTTCTTCCAATAAGAAAATACTTAAGGCTGGTTAGCAGTGATCTGAACCTTGCACTTTCAAACTCCTGTTTTGAAGCATTGCCTACAATCTTATAATCATCCATTTAACAAATTTATAAAATTTATAAAAAAATTTTAGCTATATTTCTAAATTTATAATTCTATAACCATAAGCATTTATGACTTTTGTGTCATTTACAATTGTAAGCCACTCATTGTTTATACCATAGAGATGTGTATGTCCGTGAATCAGATATTTTGGCTTGTATTCTTCTATGAATTTATTAAAGCATTTAAAGCCCCTATGGCACAGGTCTTCCTGGTCTTGTATTTTATATGGAGGTGCATGTGTAACAAGTATATCAATATATCTTTTTTTGGATAATTTAGTCAAATAAAGTTTAGGTTTTAATTTATTGATTTTCCAGCACATTTCAGCATCGGTATATTGGTAATTTCCGCCATTATATCTAATTGATCCTTCCAGACCCATCAAAATTATTTTATCCTGTTCAATAATTTTTTGATTTAGGTTTACACATCTCTATGGTATAAACAATGAGTGGCTTACAATTGTAAATGACACAAAAGTCATAAATGCTTATGGTTATAGAATTATAAATTTAGAAATATAGCTA
>JAMCVO010000262.1 GCA_023475715.1 Actinomycetota bacterium | reverse complement strand
GGTTGAGGCACATTGGATAAACTTTTATCGGAAATTGATGAATATGATTTTTATCCGGAACCGCTTAAAGACAGAATATCTCTGAACAGATTTAATGATTTTTTTAAAATTCATAAGATAGATTTTCGTGATAAAAACAATATAAATAAGCTTATGGAGGAACTGGATTGTCCCAATATAAGAAAAAATGAGATCCTGGATTCTCTATTTGAATTTTGTAATTTGAAACCAAGACTCCCGGGGAAAGAAAAGATTTTTATAAAAACTGAACCGATAAATTTAACAAATGGCATGAAACGAGAAGAAATCATAGCTTATCTGGAATCTTTAAGAGACAAAAACACTACTGCAGATCTTGCGTTTTATGCGTACAGGGATTTTTCCAGAACCAGTTGGAACCCATTTATAAAAGCAGCGGTAGAAAGAAATCCGGTATCAGTTGAAGGGTGTAAAGAGTATAGCGATATTAAGGTCATGCAAATAATGGAATCTATGCCCAATCAGTCCATTTATGACGGTACCAGATTAGCCCAGCCTGATGAAGTATGGAACTATCAAAGGGGTGATGGTCTGGAAAGAGCAATATGCCTGGTAAACATTTTAAAAAACAGAAATAGATATAAGCATATTAATATTAATGTTGAAAAAAATAGCATTACTGTAATATTGGATAAAACAACAATTGTATGGACTTCCTGTAAAGGCTTAGAAGGAAATATAAATATATCTTAATGCCTTTTTACAGAAATAAATGATCTTATCTTTAAATTGGAGCAAATACCTTCAGGATAACTGATGAAATTTGAAAACGGAAAATTAGATGAATGATATAAAAACCGGAAAGACATTAAAGATATCAGCTTGTTTTATTTTTACTGCATTGATTATTTTATCGGCAGTATCGATTGTGTCGTGCAAAGGTTTTGCAAAATCTTCAACTATTTCAGAAACTGCTATACCGGGAAGTGCCTCAACCCCTGAAGAATCTGCAAATACTGAAATAAATGATATAAGTCAGATAAAAACAATTGTAGAAAGTTTTGGTAAAGTACTCGCAAGTGTATCACTGCTCAGTCCTCCTGATATATTTGAAAATGACATAAAGAAATATTATAGTCCTTTCCTTTCCAAAGAATTGATATCGGAATGGATGGAAAATCCATCAGAGGCATTAGGAAGACTTACGTCAAGTCCATGGCCTGATCATATTGAAATAATTGAAGTAAAAAAAGTAACTGTGAATAAATATGAGGTTTCCGCAAATGTTGTAGAAATAACAAGCGTAGAAGAAGCGCAAGGAGGGTATGCGGATAAATATGGAGTTGATCTTACTCTGGAAAGAATAAATGAAGAGTGGCTTATTGTTGAGGCCGTAAAAGATTTAAACACTTCCAGTTAATAAATAATCGGAATCATGGGCTATTCCTATTTTATGAAATAAAAATGATTACAGTATCCGTCACCCCGCATTAAAGTTTTAGTTCTTCTGAATCCTATGCCTGGATTAAATCCTTCAACAATGTAAGGGTCTGCTTTGCACCAGAGAGAATATACCCATCTGGTTCCACTAATTTCCTTTGCCAAATCATAATAAGGACAACGGGTACACGTCATTTGCACACCATTTAGGAGAATCTTCATGGTATATTCGCATCCCCTTTCAATGCTTGGTTCCCATAATAACCTGATAAGATTATCGATCGTATGGGTTGATTCGTTCCGGCCAATCTCTGTCCATTCCAAAAAAAAATTTTTTGCTGATACCTTCTCAATAACTTCAATGACCTTTGTACCAAATTTTTCATATAGACTGTCCAACTGATCAACAATTCCTGGATCCTCCCATGGTTTTTCCCAGTTTAGTTCAGTTAAATATTTAAAGACTTCATATTGAACCATGTCTGAAAAATCATACATAGATTGTTTTTCTGCCTTGAACCAATCATGACAAAATGCATCATAGGCAGATTCTGGTTTTTTCATCTTAACTGTCCCGGAATCTTTAAGCTATTAAATATTTTAATTTATATAATTTTGTAACAAATGTTCTTATATATTTTACTACTTAAAAAGTGCAATATAAATTTAATTTTTTTAAATATTTTTATTTGTTTTTGGTTTAAATAACAGTAAACTTAAACCCATGGGAGTTGATAAAGAAATCGGTAAATTTATTTTACTTCAGGATTTAGACTTTTTTGGGTTTGCCGAACTATCGCCTGCTTATGAATCAATACTACAACAAGGTGGGCAGGAAATCGCCGATTATCCAAGAGCAATTTCCATAGGCATAGCTTTGCCGGATGAGATTGTAGATGCTCTTCCTGACAGAAAACAAAAGCCTGAGGTCTCGGTTAATTATCAACGTCTTTACGATACGACAAATCAACAATTAGATATTATTACAGGACAAATCAGCAGTATGTTAATCAGCCATGGACACAAGGCATTAGCTATACCAGCTTCAAAACGCAGTGATGTTGAGAGAATATGCGGCAGTTTTTCTCACAAGTTAGCAGCAAATTTGGCAGGATTAGGATGGATTGGAAAAAGCTGCCTGCTGATCACTCCTGAAGCAGGCCCGAGAGTTCGCTTCGCTACAGTGCTTACGGATGCACCCCTTGAAGTTACAGGCAAGCCGCTAAAAGAGCAATGCGCCGAATGCAGAGCTTGTGTTGATATATGTCCGGTTTCATCATTTACCGGAAAATCATTTTGTGCTGATGAACCTCGTGAAACACGCTATGATGCAAGAAAATGTGAAAAATATTTAAATAATCTCAAAGCCGTTAATGGATTTGGAATCTGCGGACTTTGTGTCTATATTTGTCCATACGGAAATTCTAAAAAAACCATATAAGCATTAAAAAATTTTATTCTAACTAATATATATCCAATGATAAAAAATATATTTTATTATAAGACCAGTATTGGCAGAATTGGAATTTCCGAAAAAGATGGCCGGATTACAAACCTATTTTTTACGACAGATTCCTTGCCTGACGATTACATTGTCACAGAAACAGATATCTTAAAGGCAGCAGGCAAACAACTGCAGGAATATCTTGCATGTCAGCGTAAAGCTTTTAATCTGCCATTTGCACCTTCCGGCACAGTGTTTATGAAAAACGTATGGAAATGCCTTCAGGACATTCCATACGGAACAACACAAAGCTATAAAGAAATCGCACTGAAAATAGGAGACAGCAATGCTTGCAGGGCAGTCGGCCTTGCAAATAACAAAAATCCTATTCCCGTTTTCATCCCCTGCCATAGAGTAATCGGAGCAAATGGTGATTTAACAGGTTATCGTGGTGGACTGGAAATCAAATCCTATCTTTTAAATTTAGAAAAACAAAATAGAAAATAGCTCTCTGCGCCGCCCTCTGCCAATCGTCAGAGCCAGTTTGTCTTTTAAATATTGATTCTTTATAGTTTTACAAACTTGTCTTTACCTTCATGGCAGACAGGACATCGCCAGTTTGACGGCAGATCCTCAAATTTTGTACCTGGCTGTATACCTTGTGATGGATCACCGTCTGCAGGGTCATATACATATCCGCACCCGGGTTCAATACAAGCCCATTTTTGATAATCCTGATTGTATTCCTGTTCCGGTCTGAAGCCCGGGTTAGAGTATCGGAGCTTATCTGATTATCGGTTGATACTGATGCTGATTGATCAGCGGTCCTTTGAACACTGCATCCGTTTATAAAGAAAAATACAGCCGAAAGCAGAACTGCTGCCGTTAAGAAAATATTATATTTTTTGCTTTTCATTTTTTTCCTTTCTTTACTGGAAAATATATCTGGCCTGCTAAGTATAATTTAAAAAAATGAAGTAATAATGTAGATATTTAATAATCCTGCAATGCAATATTTTAAAAGTCTGATTATGGATTTGAAGTTACTGGAAGTAAATTATTATAAAAAAACTATTTTGTTTATTGTTGCTCGAATGCAGGACCGCCGACCTCAGCATTATTGTTGTAACCATTGCTTTCCCAGAATCCACGAAAATCTGTGTTTGAGGATAACTCTATCCTGGTTACCCATTTAGCCCATTTATAACCATACTTATTTTTGGCTACTACCTGGAAAGGAAAACCTCTGTCCTGCGGTAATGTCAGATCGTTTAATTTTAAAGCAATGATAATGTTATTTTCGATAATATATTTTAAATCCAGAGAAGAATATCCCGTGGGAACATCGGTAGTATAAAAAATTGCTATTTTTGCATCAGGCTCAACCCCGGCATCTTTAAAAATGGAATTAAGAGTCGGACCGGTCCACTTGGCTGTAAAATTCCAGCCCTCCACACAATCCAAATCCATCAACCATGACTCCTGGGGATATGCCACCAATTGATCATAGCTCAATGAAAGAGGGGTTTCCACCAGACCATCTACAGTCAGTACATAAGTATCCTTTTCAATGATCTGGGTGCCTTTTAAAGCATTATTATTCTGTTCCGCAACAGGTGTAAGTTTTTTACCCTGAAATTCTGTAGCCTCTACTTCATTTGCACCCGTAACAGGTACTTCGCGGCAGGCAGGCATCAGGTAAGCTGCCGATACAACCAACAGAAGCACAGGTATTATTAAAAATTTGGACCGGTTCATATAATTTTTTCAAGTATTTAATCTGAAATTAATAAAACAATATGTTTTTCAACTTTGTGTTTTATTATAACATCAGGTTATTATTTTTTATATCGTTTTTCCAATCTGCTCAATTTTTGTAATATCTCACCTGTGCTCAGGTATATAAAATATCAGTAAGAACCTGATTCACTTTTACAGATCATTGCGGAATCTTTCAGCCATATTATCAACATTACGCACAAAACAAGTAACCCTGCCAGTATAAGAAGTGAAGGTGTAAAAGAACCATCCCTGCTTTTAAATGCTTCCATACCGTATATGAATACTACGGATACCTGTCCTGCAAGATTCAATAATCCATTTGATGTGCCTTCCGGAGCCGGATATGTGATTTCGGCGGCATATTGATAGCCTATGGGTGCCAGGCTCATCAAAAAAAATCCCAGAATAAACATTGAACCCATCATAGTCCAGTATGATCCGGCATATATCACACCAAGCAGTCCCGGAATACCAAGAGCTACTCCAATAAGTAAAAAAACTTTTCTTTTATGCAGCCTGTCGGAAAAGACAGGTATTATGGCCGCACCTATAATGCCACCCAGTAAAAGCACTCCACCCATATATCCGGCCTGAGATATGGTTAAGCCTCTCGGACGCACAATGCTTTCAATCCAGGTTGAAATACCATTGAACACTCCCATTCCGACCAGAAAAAGTGCCATTAGAATCCAGATATCCTTTTTCTTGATCATGCTTTTAAATCCTTCCAGCATCAATGCACGTGTCTCTTCACCGGCGATACATGGTGGTGTGGGCGGAGCATCACGCGTAAATATAACAAATATCAAGGCTGCCATAACAGCAGCTGCTCCATATATCATCAGCATGCCTGACATGCCATAGTTTAAAAACAGCATCGGTGACACTACTTCTCCGACAGCTATACCCAGAAAGCTTGCAACTATAACCAGTCCGGAAGCTGTTGCCCGTTCATTTAGGGGAAACCATCTGGCGGCCACTGTGCTGATTGAATTCATAAGAAAAGGTTGTGCCACTGCAATGGCCAGGGTTGAAATAAATACCATTATAAAATTGGCCGCAAACAAGCCACGCAGCAAGGCAAAAACTCCCATAATCACAGCACCTATACTTACTGATTTACGGTAACCAATTGTATCCACTACCCACGAAACGGGTAAAGATAGCGGGACATAGATTATCATGAACGACATGGCTAAAAAGCCGATCCGCAGATCAGAAACTCCGTAAAAATCGGAAGCAGGCCCCGTTATGGGAGCAAAACAAATCCATAACACTTGTATCATCAGGTTTATCAGCATGAATACTCCCAGTACGACCCAACGGTAAGGATAAATTACAAAACTTTTATTCGGCATTATAACTGTACTCCTTTTCTTTATATGAAGTCATTTTTTTTGATCACATTTGTAACATAATCTACAGCTTCTTCAGGTTCATCAACAACCTTATATAGTTTTGTATCTTCCTGGCTGATTAAACAGTGCTTTTCCAGCAAACATTCATCTATCCAGTTATATAATTCTTTCCAGTATTCACTTCCGTAAAGTGCAATTGGAAAATGCTCGATTTTACCCGTCTGAGCCAGTGTCAATGCCTCAAAAAGTTCATCCAGTGTGCCAAACCCACCCGGAAAAATGACATAACCTACCGAATACTTAACAAAAATTGTTTTTCTGACAAAGAAATAATGAAATTCCAGCATTATATTCTGGTATGGATTAGGTGTTTGTTCAAAAGGAATATCTATGTTGCAGCCGATAGAGACACCACCTGCTTGAAATGCTCCTTTATTTGCAGCTTCCATTATACCCGGACCGCCACCGGTAATAACACCCAAGCCTCTTTTTGCAAGCAGTGATCCGGTTTTTTCAGCAGCTTTGTAGTATCTGTTATCAGGTTCAGTACGGGCAGAACCAAAAACTGCTATGCATGGTCCTGTCCTGGCGAGTGCGTCAAATCCCTCTACAAATTCACTCTGAATCCTTAATACCCGCCACGGATCGGTTTTTGTAAAATCAAATTCCTCTTTCTTTGATGACTGCAGAAGCTCACGGTCTTCATTTTTACGGGGATATTTCTTCTTCATGGTGCCTACTCTCTCATTTTTTATTTTTTTTTATAATTTTATCCAGCCTTATTATAAAACAGTATCAGTTAAATATTCCTTTTTTATTTCAAGGTTTATAATCTTCAGCTCCCGAATAACAAATACTGCGCAGATGATAATATCCATAAAATCGGAAAAGGGCCAGCTGATCCATATACCCGTAAGACCCCAGAATATCGGAAATACCAGTATTGCCGGAATCAGAAAAATTACCTGTCTTGAGAGTGTAATTACAGTTGCAGGCAGAGCTTTTCCTATTGCCTGAAAAAATGTCCCGCCTATAAATTGAAAACCTAAAAAAGGAAAAAAAATTACCAGTATTCTTAACGGAACAATCCCAAGGTTTATGAATTCCGGATCTTTGCTGAAAAACCCAAGAAGCTGTCCGGGGAAAAGCATCAATACAAGAAATACAATAGAAGAAAAAACCGTATTCCATAACAATGTCTCACCCAGAATTTTTTTTACCCTTGTATAAAGCTTTGCTCCGTAGTTAAAACTAACAATAGTAGAGAATCCCTGAGTTATGCCTATTATTGGCATTAAGGTCAAATCGATTAGCCTGATGCCTATACCTACAATCGCAATGTATGTATCGCTGCCATATTTCATAATAGCCCTGTTGAACAGAAGTATTATAAAACTGTCTACCGTTGCCATGATAAAAGAAGGAGCACCTATCCTTAAAATCTCCCATGTTATCTTTAACTTAATTTTAAAATCAGATAATGTGAAACGGAAAATACTTTTTCCGAATCTGAAATAAAACAGGATATAAATTACAGTGACAGTCTGGCTAATTACGGTGGCGATTGCTGCACCCCTGACACCCATTTTTAATCCGAATACAAAAACAGGGTCCAATATCATATTTAGTACAGCCCCCACCAATAC
>JAMCVO010000453.1 GCA_023475715.1 Actinomycetota bacterium | reverse complement strand
TCTATCTCTTTTTTCTTAACTTTCTGAAGCCAGGGCAGGCAATTTGCATGTTTGTGATGGGCACTTACAAACGCTGCCACTAATACCGATGTATCAAAAAAAATCTTCAAAATCAGATTTCCTTTAAAGTTTTTTCTATTCTGTCATTTCTATCTTTTTGTAAAAAATTTTCAAATGGTTCAGTTGGTTCTGAACATACAACCAGCACCCCACCCTCATCAATAACAAATGGCTTTACTGGTCTTGGATGAACAATAATATTGTTGTCTGCAGTTGTTTCAACTTCAACTTCAGAATTTGATGAAAGACCAAAATCATTTCTGATTTTTTTTGGGATTACAATTCTTCCGAATCTATCAATTCTTGTTTTAAATTTCATTACCATTTTTTATACTCCAAATATAATAAATTTATTTTTTGCCATTATATCATGGTTATTGGCAAATTTAAATGCCAATTTTTTTAGGTCTGTTTTTTAAGTTATCTTCTTTAAAATAATTTTGATATTTATCCGGCTAATTGAGAGATATTAGCAAATTATTTTAAATCTAGTGCCTTGTTAAATAACATATGTTTTCTTTTGTAATACTTTCAATAATAAATTTTGGCGGTTACTATTTCGCCATTAAATTTTCTTTGATATTTTGTTCAAGCGAGCAAATCTAACCATTAAGAATAGCAATATAATCCCCACCACTATCCAGATGCCGTAGCTTTGTAGAAATTGAGTCATCTTTTTTCTCCTCTTTATTGCATCATAGTTTGAGGATTACTGGCGATGTCGTACCAGCCGTGGTATGAACATGGGCACATTCCGTCGGTAGTCCGCATACCTGTCACCAAAGCGGTCTTCCATTTCTTTCTCTTCCCGGTGAGCTAACCGGTAGTACATGAACATAAAAATAGGCCACATTACAGCGGTAATGATTGTTGGCCACTGAATTAGCATACCCACGGTAATCAGGAAGAGTCCAAAGTACTGAGGGTGCCTGACCCGGTCGTAAATTCCTGAAGTTACCAGTGCTCCATTGGCTTTGTGTATCTGTTTCCAGGCTCTACCCATGACTATGAGTCCAGCGAACATGACCGCACCACCAAGAAACATGAACAATCCTGAAAGGAATTCTGAACCGCCTAAGAAAACCGCGAGCAGGTTACCGCTAACATGACTAAAGGGATTCGTGGCTGGATAACGGCTCCCCAGCACTGAGGTGAGTGTGTAGACAGTCAGCGGAAAGCCATACATCTCGGTAAAAAGGGCGACCACGAAAGCGGTAAACGCGCCCATTGAGCGCCACTCCCACCGTCTCTTTGGCTTTAGAAAACTGAAAACAAAGAAGATGAATATACCGGCATTAATCAATACCAGGGGCCACATTCCGTAGGCATATGATTGTGTCATTGTTCCCTCCCACCGTCTCCATAAACATGACTCTTAAGTACTAGCAGGAAGAGAGCCCCGAGAACTATCCAGATGCCGTAGCTTTTCAGGAATTCAACCATTCCTGTTCTCCCTTCTTCGAATGTATACGATTGATATGCTCTATGCCCCCAGGGAGCATTTACATTATTAAATATATACTCTATCAATGGTGATGTCAAGCCCCGTCTCGTAGGACGAAACTCGCCAGCACATAAGGTTTTCATTAGAAAGTAGATTAGATTTACATTAGAGTATTTCACATGCCCCCTGTTGGAATAGTTAGATTTGCTCGCTTGAACAAAATATCAAAGAACATTTAAAATGGTGAAATAATAACCGCCAAAATTTATTATTGAAAATATTACAAAAGAAAACATATGTTATTTAACAAGGCACTAGATTTTGAAATTATATATGCCTTCATCAACGGAGAAATTACTGCTGCAGTTTTCGCATAGGATTTTGCCGTCTTTTTCAAAAATTAATTTTTCATTTTTGCATACAGGGCATGATAAAATATCCAAAAAATTAAATTCAATGTCATTTATTTTATTGTTTTTTATTTTATTGTCTTTTAATACACTTTTTAAAAATATGCTAGGTCCCAGCTCAAGGAAAGAAAACATATATTGGTAAAATCTTTCCCAAAAAAGCAAGAACCCTATACTGAAGTGTTTCTTTAAAAAAGATACCCTGAAGTTTGAAACGCTTAGCTCTTTCTTTATTTCAAAGTTCTCAGACTTAAGGGATTTTTTTATTTGCTTTGGGTGAAAATTCAATATTGTTTCGCCAACCTGATAAGGTTCACTGCTAAAAGGTGAGACTTTGATTTTT
Source organism: Actinomycetota bacterium (assembly GCA_023475715.1). The sequence goes on along the minus strand of JAMCVO010000453.1, from coordinate 30,025 downwards.
TTTAAAAAAAATTTGCCAATATTTTTCAGATTTCTTTTATTTGCAAATTCGAGCATGAATAAGCCGCCATTTTTTAATACCCTTTGCGCCTCATGAAATAAACCGCCTGGATTGTTCAAATGGTGTATTACCCTGACCGTTAATACTGCATCGGCACAATCAGATTTAAAAGGGAGCCTTGCAACATCGGCACATACAAAAAAAATATGGGATAATTTTTCTTTTTGACTGCCCAGGTATTTGTTTATCATTATCCTGGCATTTTTCAAATTCGTCATCGAAAAATCCACCAGAATTATTTTTTCAAAATCCTGATATTCGTTAAAAAGCCTGCCGTAACCGCATCCGAGATCTATCAGCAATTTATTATTGCGCTGCTCTCCTTTTAAAAATTTCCTGATTGCAATTCTTTCAGAACAATCTTCGTAGAGTCTTTTATCTTCTTTCCAGAATTCCTGGTAATCATAATTTTCATAATCTGATTGTCTTATGCTCAAACCTTTTCCTTCATCTCTTTTTAAAAATTTTACAATGAAAATTTTATCAAAATGACATCCTCGTTTCTTACCGTATATTCCCTGCCCTCGGAACGGACCTTGCCTTCTTCCTTTGCCTTATGCATCGAACCAATCGAAAGCAATTCTTTACATCCTATCACATCAGCTTTTATAAAACCTTTCTGCATGTCTGTATGGATCTTTCCTGCAGCTTCAATTATTTTGCTGCCGGTTTTTAACGGCCAGGCTCTGGTCTCGTTTTCGTTCAGCGTATAAAATGTGAGCAAATTCAGCATACTGTAACATTTTTTTATAAAAATATGCAAACCATTCTCTTCAAGCCCGAGCTCCTTTCTGTAAATTTCTCTCTCACTTTCACCAATCTCCAAAAGCTCGGCTTCAAGCTTGCCGAATATTTTGATGACTTCGTTTTTTTGCCCTGCTGCTGCAATTACTTTATCATATAAATCAGCGCTGCGGCCGTCATCTCCCATATTAGCAATATATAAAACAGGTTTAAGACTCAGTAAATTCAAATCCGAAAAAAATTCGGGATTCTTACCCCGAATGTTATTTATGTCTGATAAATCACCCTTGCTGAACTTGTCTATAAGGTAACCTGTCAGCTCCAGATCATTTTTTGCCTGGATATCCTGGGATTTTGCAAGCGCCGCAAGTTTTTCTTTTTTTCGTCCGAGAGTTTCAAGGTCAGCCAGCATAAGTTCCGTATTTATAGTTTCAATATCATCATCAGGTTTTATTTCGGAAGATATATGAGATACATTATCGTCTTTGAAGCACCTTACCACATGGGCAATCACATCAACTTCCCGGATATGAGATAAAAATTTATTGCCCAGCCCCTCTCCCTTGCTGGCACCTTTGACAAGCCCTGCAACATCAACGATTCTGATGGAAGCATTGGTGGTTTTGGCTGAATTATAAATTTTTGAAAGTTTTTCCAGATTATCGTCAGGAACATTTATCAAACCGACATTTGGCTCTATGGTGCAGAAAGGATAGTTTGCAACAGCAGCATTTGCTTTTGTAAGAGTATTATAAATTGTTGATTTTCCGACATTGGGTAACCCTATTATTCCGACTTGCATTTTATATTTGCTTGATTATTTTTTAATAAATATAAGCAAATCAAATTATAAAGCTTATTGAATTAATAAAGAATGTTTTTATAACAAAATAAATCCGGACATAAAAAAAGTCCTGTATTTTCATACAGGACTTTTAAACTAAATTTCGCTATTTCTTTTTGCCTTTAGCTTTTTCTTTTTTTGCCATATCACACCTCGCTTTGCTAATACAGTTTATAATTCTATTGTAAAATGTTAAACCTAAAATTAATTAAAATCAATACTTTATGTATAATTTTTTTTTAACATAAATTTAATCAAATTTTAATATTTATAATACTTATTTGTACAAACAATGTAACAAAATTGTTTAGAATATACACACTATGATTTTTCCGGATTTTCTTTTTCCAAGCTGTTGCCCTTATTAGTTTTTTTATTTTTTTTATCAGCTATTTTTAATTTACAGAATTCGAGACTTGCTGCGACCACATCGGCAGTAATATTTATAATATTATATTTTTTACCTTCTTTGCTCTCCCGGCTTCTTAAATTAAGATGACCGCTAACTATTACCCTGTCTCCCTTTCTTAAAGTACCTGCACAGTTTTCAGCAAGAGCATTCCACGAAGTAACATTAAAATAATCTACTATTTCAACATCTTCACCATTGTTATCTTTCCACCTCTTATTTATAGCCATGCCCATTTCGGTAATAGCCATACCTTCGTTGGTATATTTTACTTCAGGATCTTTTGTCAGATTACCAAGTAAATATATTTGATTTAAACTATTCATGAATACCTCCATCTCTTCTTTAATAGAATGTCGCAAAAATTAATCAAAATTAAATTCATAATTTTTACAAAAGCCAAAATAATCATCCCAGGGATAGATTATTTTGGCTTTTGATATTGACCTGATAATGCAGCTTTCCGGAAAAAATTTATTAATTAAAATAAAATCTAATTTTTTTTCCATAATAACCACAATTTCATCATAATACAGATAACATGCTGCAAGTTTGCATTTATTCTTGCCTGATATTTCTTCAGCAGAACTTTTATAATCAAAGTTTTCAAAAAATAATAAATTTTGTGCAATTGAGAGAGAGGCTGCATCTGCAGCATTTTTTGTAAGTTCTCTGGCAACATAAATTCTGCATAAATCGATGCATACCATAAATGAAAAGGCAAAAAACATTACAAGAAATAAAGCAAGCATTGAAATGTTTCCGTTATTCTTCTCTATATTTTTATTTTTTCTATTATCTAGTAGCATTCCATCATCGCACTGCTGCTACTTTTAATAAAAATATCATCACCCATCACTAAATTAATAAGTTTAAAAATGCCACTATAATTGTAAGTTAAATTCACTGTCACAATGTCACCAACATTTCTGGAACTTCCTCCTGAAGAATTGATGTCCACTTTCAGCCTGGAACTATCAAGGTTTGAGCATATTTTCATTACTCTCTGATAAGCCAGACTGTCCGAATTTGTTGTTGAAACAATTCTCGCCCCCTCTCTTGCCGACTGCTCTAGAACATTTTGATAATAGACAAGATAGCCTAACTGGGAAACAATCATAATTACTAATATTAATATTGGAATTACAAGGATAAATTCCAATGATGCCTGACCATTAAGATAATTAATATTTTTTAATTTTTTTAATTTAATTGCCTTTATTAAATTAATTTTCATTAAAAATCCTTACCCTACTTTTTTTCAAAATTTTAATAAATTGTTCCCCAGCTAAGTTTTTGACCGCTTTTTAAACCATCTGTGATATTTTGGAAAATACTTTTGAAATAATATCAATAATCATTGGCTTACCAACTGCAACAAGCACGGCACTTATGATGCCTGCAACTACCATAACAAGTGCATATTCAAGTGTTGATTGCCCCTTTTCACACAGTAGTTTTATTTTCCTTTTAATTCTTACAATTTTTATTTTTATCACCTCCTTCTAATTTTAAATTTACTATTGTTTTTAGCATCACCTCCTTTCAAAATACAGATTATCCGGATATCAGATATCCGCATGTTTTGAGACTCTTATCTAAGAAAAGAACAAATTTCCACCTAACGCAAAAAGTAAAGGGCCTCCCACTAAAAGAACAAAAGATGGAAGTATTAAAAAGACTAAAGGAAATAGCATTGAAATTGCCACCTTTCTTGATTTTCTATCATAACTTTGGCTTATTTCAAACTTTATAAATTTAGATTTCTGTTTAAGAACATCACTAATTGCAGAACCGTACTTTTCTGCCTGAAGAAGCAAGAAAAGCAATTTCTTAAAATCTCCAGTGCTGTTTCGGGATAATACATTTTTATAAGCTTCTGTTTTTCCTACCCCTAAATCTACATCTTTAAGAAATTTTTTAAGCTCAGAAGAAATATTGCCTTTATGTTTTTCAACAAGGATTTTAATTGCATTATAAATATTCTGCCCGGAGAGTGTTGCGATAAATAAGAGATCGATAACATAGGGAAGTTCTTTATTGAAGTCTTCTGTTCTTTTTATGTTAAATCTCCTGAGTAAAATATCTGGTATGAAAAAGCCAGTAATGCCTAACGAAATTGCCGCTATAATTAAAAGAAACGATCCTTTGCCAAATAAAGAGCATACGAATATTAAGGTTAGCGCTGATAATAGTTTGTAACCTACAAAAGTATCAAAACTCAAATTAAAATTATGATCATCTTGCATGATATCCAGGATTACTGAAATTTTATTTCTATATTCATGACTAAAGATCCTGATAAATTTTTTTCCAATTATTCCAGCAATAAGGTTTATTTTTTTAATAAAATTTGCCTTAGATTTTGCCTGATTATCTCTCAAATTTTCGCCATAATTTAATTTCTTATAAGACTTAAAATCTGTATAATTAATCAGGATAAATGATCCCAAACAAAGAAAAAAATAGTATGAGAATGCCACAAGATAAATCAAAGTTATCTTCCTAGGTTCAGAGTTTTTTTAATTAAAAAGATTCCAGATATTTCCAGGGACCCACCAATGATTAAGCAGATATTTCCTATCCTGCTGGAAAAGAAATCAGCAAAAGAAGAATTCATAAAAATATATAGCAAAATAAGAATAAACATGGGGAAAAAAGCAATTATATTACCAGAGTATCTAGTCTGAAGTGTAATAGTCCTTGCAGAAGATCTAGCCTTTAAACTATTCTGTAGTGTTTCCGTTATACTACCTAAAATAAATAAAAGATCTCCACCTATTTTGTTATTAATTTTTAATGCAGACACAAGAAGTCGAGCTTCATTACCACCGCAACTATCTGCAAAAGTATCAAGAGCATCATCAAAAGAAAAATTCATCTCAAGCCTGTTTATCAATCTCTTTAAGTATGCCTGTAAAGGATTTTTTACCCATGATAAGGACTCCTTAAAAATATTTCTCATCGTTTTACCAGCTTTGAGCATGATTATTGTATTATTTATAAACTCTATAAGCTGCCCATGAAGCAGCTCTTTTCTTCTACTTTTTAATGATTCTAAGAAGCTTGAGATTATAATCATTGTCACTATACAAAGAAAAATAGAGAAGATAATATTTTCACATAAAGCATAATAAATAAGACTCAGGGAAATTGATAAAAAAGCAAGTACTATTTTTGGATTCCATCTCAGCTTAATTACCCAGAACTTATAAAACTTATTTTCATTATATTTTTTAAAATTAAGTATGCCTTGAATATAGCTGGTTTTTACAGATGTCATGATTTTGCCTAACCCTAATAAACCTGCAAGCAATGAAAACGTTGCTATTACTGGAATGATAATTATATCCCGATTAAATATTTCCAAATTCAAAATTCGCACTCCTCTTTTTAATTTTATTTATAAATCCCGGGATATGTCCGGTATATGATAGATTGTTTTTTGATTTCTCTTTTTGAAAGACATAAATATCTTTTATATCTAAAATAGTATTTGAACCAATTGTTTTTTTTGGAACAATTATTTCACTTAAACAAGATAGCACTCTTTGACCATTGCTTTGCCTTTCAAGATGAATTATCAAGTCGATTGAAGATGAAATTATCCTTCGAGCCGATGATGGATTCAGGTTAATTCCTGACATAAGCAACATCGTTTCTAACCTTGAAATCATATCAACAGGAGAATTTGCATGAACCGTGGTCATAGAGCCATCATGACCTGTATTCATTGCCTGGAGGACATCAATTGCTTCGACCCCTCGGATTTCTCCAACTATCATTCTGTCTGGTCTCATTCTAAGTGAATTTCTTACAAGATCTCTTATTGTTATTTCACCTTTTCCTTCAAGATTGGGCGGTCTGCTTTCCAATCTTACAACATGATCCAAATTAAGGTTCAATTCAAGTGTTTCCTCAATTGTTATAACCCGCTCAAGGGATGAAATAAAATTTGAAAGGATATTAAGAAAAGTAGTCTTGCCAGTAGATGTAGCGCCAGATAATATAATATTTAACCTACACTGGACACAAGTTTTGATAAAATCCGCAATTTCTTTACTGAGGGTTCCCAGTTCTATAAGACTATCTATTTCAAGTATATTCTTTTTAAATTTTCGGATAGTCATTATTGATTCATTAAGTGAAACAGGGTTTAGAACAATATTTATTCTTGAACCATTTTTCAATCTCGCGTCTACCATTGGCATGCTTTCATCTGCCCGAAGACCTAGTGGACTTAAAATTTTTTCAATAAGATTTCTAACATGCTGGCTATTTTTAAATTTTATATTTGTTTTTTTAATCATACCGTCTATTTCTATGTATATATCATCCCAGTTGTTAAGCATTATCTCTGTTACTTTATCATCTCTTAAGAGAGAACTTATAGGACCGAATTCAAAAGTATTTTCATATATTTCCTTCATAATTTTTGAAAGTTCCTTATCGTTTATAAGAATTTTCTCCTTATTGACTATTTCTTTTAAAGCATTTTTTATCTTTACGAATCTCTTTGATGGTTGCAGTTTAAATAATTCAGAAACTTCAATTTCTTTGACAATTTTCTTTTCGATGTATTCAGATAGACAATTACAGTTATCATTAATTGTAAAGTTCATTTTTATACCCTCTGTTTCTTACTGTTTTTTCTCAAAATCCAGCTCTTCATATAGAAGTTCAGAAAAATCAATTATGTTCTTTACTAACCTCAGGCTGTAATTAAAAATGTAAAAAGGTCCCTTGCTATGGTATAGGAATTCAATATCTCTATCGTAAGGAATGAATGCCTGAACAGGATATTTTAGAATACTGTTCAGACTGGCTGGGGATACGGCGGGTCGTGTGTTGAACTTATTTATTATTATTTTTATATTGTTTGGAATATCATCTAAACATATATGTCTGGAAAATATTTCGAGATTGCTTACTGAAATCAGATCCGGTGCAGATACAAAAACAAATTTATCAACATTTGCTGTAAAATCAAAATCATTTTTCAGGAATAAATAATATGGAAAATCAACACAGATTATTTCAAAATAATGTTTTAATATTCCAAGAAATAAGTTTAAATTTTTAGTTAAGTATATTTTGTTTTTCTCCAGTTTAAGTGGTGGCAGAATTAAATTCAGGCTATTACCAAAATTTACAACAAGCCTTTTCAATAAAGAAACATCGATTTCTTTTATTGAATCTTCTATATCCCCAATATTTCTTAAGTCTTTTTCTTCTAAATTAAAGATGATGCGTGAATCACGTTTGCCAATATTAAGATCTAAAAGAAGAATATTTTGAATTTTTGTTTTAGCATAGTAAGATGATATACAATTTGAAATAAAACTTGTTCCACTTCCTCCTTTTACTGAAGAAAAAAGAATTACTTTGGAATTATTATTTTTATTAAGAATATTTTTCTTTTTATTTCCTTTTTCAAGAACACTTAAACCAGCCGACATACAAACTCCTTTTTGAAAAATATTAAATTAATTAGTATTTACCTATATTTTTTTATTAATTGTGCCTGCTTAGGGCAAACTGAAATATTGATTACTCCCCTATCCAACGCTAAAAATATATTTTCAACTTCTTCAGGTAAAAGATAAAAAGTCAAAACAATCAGATTGTTTAAATTGATGCCGGGGTCTTCACCGATTATACCTCTAAATAAAAAATCGTTTTTATCCTCTTTTATCTGATTGTCTGGATTATTTATACTATTTGAACTATCATTATTTTGTATAAATATTATTTCCTTTTCATCAAGGACTATTTCCGTTATTAGTTGCTCTATTGATTTGTCATAATATGTAGATATCAAATCTACACTGTCACCTACTCTTATTAGTGACACATCTCCATAATAATTTATTGGTATACTGGCTGCTCTTAAACCTTCTGGTATATATGCAGAGAATCTTAAATATACATTTTCAGTCTGGCTACCCTCGATTTTATCTTTTGAAATTATTTCACCTTTATTAATATCACTTGCGGCTTTTTTATCTAGAATTTGATTTTGGTCTATAATAAATTTTTCATTGAATATGTTTTCAGGTATTCTCTTCTTTTCCAGCAACTCTTCCTGAATCACCTGCCCGGATTCGATATCATATGCAGCAGTAAATATTTCCTTTCCGGTAAAGTCCTGAGTCCCCCTTATCTTTAAACTGTTCAAATACCAAAAGACAAAGATGCCGCCCAAAATCGAAACTATTATAAAAATAATGGCAAAAAGCTTTTGTCTGAAAATTAAAGATAATCTGTTCATGAGCTGTAAAACTAAAAATTTATTAAAACCTGATTTTTAATTATTTGCATAATAACATAAATGTATAATTATGTAAATAACAACTTTAAAATAATGCATTTAATAAAGTACGCCTAGTCCCTTTATAAAAGAAAAGAGCAGATTATAGATTGTAATTAAGAGAATATCGGAATAGATTAATTGCTTTGACTTGCTCAAACTTGTTAATGGAGCATTGCTGGCAGTATACCTAGAAATTATAAATCATTGATATCATAGACCCTGAGGTTGTCCAATTCTGCATCAATATCTTCAAAACTTTTGTTTTTATACTCAAGTATTCCTGACTGCCTAAAAAACATTTCAATTACCCGGTAATTATCCGGATCATGAACAAATTCGGAAACGGGTTTACTGTTCAGATTAAATCGGGAATCATCTTTCATGGCAGCCTCGAATCTTTCTGCTTCCTGCCATAATTTCATTATTGAAAATGCTAGTTCTTTATGCCCGGTGATATAGTTCCAGTCTTCGGGACATTGATGGATCTAATCTCTCCTGTATAAAAGCTGGCCGCAAGCTGCATTTATATCCTGTCCGAACCTGTACCTTTCTGTTACCGATATGCCTGATTTTTTGAGAATTGACTTGAATAAGGCTATTTTTTCTTTCGATGGCGCATTTAGGGCTCCTTTGCCATTATATGGAATCAGATTTACAAAACACAGCAGACCTTTAAGAATTTCTGCCAGCTCTCTGGCAGTCTCAGGAGATTCGTTGAATTTATCAATTAGCACATACTCGAACATAACCCTGCGGTTAGTGCCAGCAATATATTTCTTTGCAGCATTGATCACGGCCTTAACAGGATATTTTTCATTTATAGGCATCAGCCTGGACCTTAGCTTATTATTGGGGGCGCTTAATGAAATTGCCAGGTTTACCTGCAGATTTTCTTTTGAAAGTTTTTCAATCTTTTGAGGTATGCCACAGGTTGAGATGGAAATTTTACGCGCGCCTATGTTGAATTTATCTTTATCGTTAAGAATTCTTACCGCATCCATGACATTGTCATAATTTAAAAACGGCTCACCCATACCCATGAAAACAACATTTGTGACACTGGGGCCTTTATGCGCACTCTTATTGGCTGTGACCCCTGTAGAATTATCTTTTTCCTTAAAATAATATGAAAAAAACAGCACCTGCTCCGCTATCTCATATGCTGTCAGGTTCCTCCTGTAGCCTATTTTCCCTGTTTTGCAGAAAAGACAGCCAAGCTGGCAGCCAACCTGAGATGAAACGCAGACAGTGTTCCTGTCCTGAGCATGCTGCAGAAGAACCGTTTCAACAGCAAGGCCGTCAGTGAGCCTTATCAGTGCCTTTACAGTGTCCTTTGACTTAGAAACAATTGACCTGTAATCAATTGAGATCGGGCAGCATTCGGTCAACCTGTCTCTGAGCGACGCAGGCAGGCTGCTGACTGCGCCCCAGTCATCCACAAGGTCCCTGTAAACAGCTTTCTCAGCCTGCCTCAGCCTGTAAGGTTTCTCATCTTTTAAAATTTCCTTAAGTCTTTCTAAATCCATCTTGAATCTATTTTATATCAGATCATTAAAGTTTTAAAAAAAAAGACCGATATTATATAAAATAACAGAGTAATAATAACATAGTAAAAATAACCTGGTAATTAAAATAACGTAACAAAAAATAACATAATAATAACTAAAGGGGCAGTAATGAAAAATTTTATAAAAAAATCGATAATATTAATAGTTGTGCTTATTTTTATTTTAGGCCTGATCCCTGCACTGAGCTCATGTGCACCAAAACTGTCTTTTCAAAGCATTGTGATATCCGAAGATGCAAAAAAAGATACCAATGAACCCATAAATCCAAAAAATGAGTTTGAAGTAAGCTCAAAGCAGATATTTGCCACAGTTAAATATACCGGTACGAAAGGAAGCGATAACTGGCATTTCAAATGGACCTTGCTGGATACCGGCGAAATAGTCCTTGATGATGGAGAAAAATATAACAATGACGAACCTAATACTATCTTTGAGGGGATTGTCTCTTCCAATATTTCCACTATCGAAAATAAAACTATACCGGCAGGAAATTATAAGGTCGAATTTTTTAATAATGGCGAGCTTATAAATACGGCAACTTTTAAAGTAAACAAACCCCAGATGGAAATAATCGAAGTAAAACTGGCAAATGCAGTGGACGAAAACGGGGTGCCGATAAAGGAAACCCAGCAGTTTTCCGCCAGCGAGACCGTTTATGCCACTGTCAAGGTTAATTATCAGATAACTGGTAACAGCTTAAAGGCATTGTGGAAAGACTCAACCGGAAAAGTTATAAATGAAATCAAATATGATATCCCAGGTGATTATTACGACGGAGCATCTTATATATGGTTCATGCTGCAGCTTACCGGAGGAGAAGTGCCTAATGTGAGCCCGGGCAAATATAAAGTTGAGATTTATTTGAATAATACCTTATACGGAGCTTATGATTTTGAGGTTATAGAAGGCAGCCTGGTAACATTTAACCAGGGAACCGTTTTTACAAATGATGATTTCGCATTTTCAATTGCAATTCCTGATAACTGGACATATACCGAAAATCAAACAAAAGATGAAGTAAGCTTTAACCTTGCTCCGCCCACCGATGTTCCTGCAATTTTCCTTTTCAAGGCAGTAAAATCTGCGCCATACAAACCTTACAAGGACTTTTCTGAAAAAGATTCCTCGGATTTCGCAAAACAGCAGGGTTGGACCTTTGTTGAGAGCACTGAAAATGATCGTGTTTTAAAAAATAATGGAACTCCTTTTAAGGAATACCTGTATACTTACAGTGACAAAGATGGCGGAAATTGGGCACTGGCATACAGCTTCGTCGAAAATAAAACCTATTTGTATCTCTTCATTGCTATTGTAAATATTGATGCTTATGGAGATATTGCTCAGGCAGCATATTATGGAATGCTTGACACTTTGACATTTAAATAAGATTATTAAAATTCAAATCTGCGACTCTGCGGCTAATCAGCTATAAAAAGCATACAATTATTGCTTTTTTAGCTTATACATGATAGCTTGCTAATGCTAATATGTGCCCGTCAAAATTAAAGATATACACATATTAGCATTTTTTAATGCAGAATTTTTAATTGCCATTATTCTTATTTAGAGTAAAATTAAAGTTTGATTTAAGCAATAATAAGAATGACAATAAAACCAAACAATAATCAACAAAAAAATAGAAAAATTATAATATGCCGGGAGGGGGGAATATAAATGATAAAAATACATAAGACTACCGAAGACAACCAGACCATAGAAACAGATGTAATTGAAAAAGGGTGCTGGATTCACCTGATAGACCCTTTGAGCACTGAAATCGAACAGGTTTCAGAATCCACCGGCCTGGATACGGAATTTCTCAGAGCGGCGCTTGACAAGGAAGAAAGCTCACGTCTGGATACTGAAGAAGAACAGATACTCGTGCTGCTTGATATCCCGGTTATGGAGGTCATAGAAACTTCGGCAAGATATAATACTTTTCCTCTTGGAATAATATTAAATAATGACTTTATCGTGACTGTCTGCCTGCAGGAAAACAACATAACCGATGACTTTCTTGAGCAGAAAATTAAAACTTTTTATACATATAAAAAATCAAGATTCATACTTCAGATGCTGCTGCGAACTGATAAATATTATATGAGTTTCCTGAAACAGATAGATAAGGCAAGTAAAAACATCGAAATAACTCTCCGTAAGTCAATGAAAAATAAGGAGCTGATTGAACTTATGGAGCTGGAAAAAAGTCTTGTGTTTTTTTCAACTTCATTGAAATCCAATCAGACAACTCTTGATAAAATGATGAAATTAAAATGGATAAAGAAATACCCCGAAGATGAGGACTTGCTTGAAGACGTTATAATTGAGAACAGGCAGGCCATTGAAATGGCCACAATCTACAGCAATATTCTCAGCGGCACCATGGATGCTTTTGCTTCAATCATAAATAACAACCTGAACATGGTCATGAAACTGTTAACATCGATAACCATCGTGATGGCAATACCTACGATAATAGGATCTTTTTTTGGAATGAATGTCAGGGTTCCCTGGGGAGATTTTAACTATGGTTTTATAGCTATTATAGGTATAACCGCACTTATTTCAGGAATAGTGCTGTTCATACTTGCCAGGAAAAACTTGCTATGAATGAACCCGTAAGAATAAATTATAAAAAATAAATGAATAAAGGATTTAAATGGATGCAATTCTACATCTTGATTTGGTCGCAATAATTAAGACCGTTGGATATATCGGCATTTTCGCAATCATCTTTGCAGAATCAGGACTGCTGATTGGATTTTTCCTGCCGGGCGACAGTCTGCTTTTTACTGCGGGTCTTCTTGCCTCAACAAAAATTCCGGATACTTCCCAGAATTATTTGAACCTGTGGATCCTGATAGGTATTGTTTTTGCGGGTGCGGTACTTGGCGACAGCGTCGGTTTCACTTTCGGTTATAGGGTTGGGCGCAAATTATTTAACAGGGAAAATTCCCGTCTCTTTAAAAAAGAATACCTTGTCAAGGCCCAGGGTTTTTATGAAAGACATGGTTCCAAGACAATAGTGCTGGCAAGATTTTTACCTATCATAAGGACCTTTGCGCCAATAGTTGCGGGGGTCGGAAAAATGAATTACCGGACATTCATTGTTTTTAATATTACCGGCGGAGTATTATGGTCAGTATCGGTTCCAATGATTGGTTATTACCTTGGAAGATTGATTCCCAATATTGATAAATATTTATTACCCATCATTGCAGTTATAATTGTTGTTTCGGCTATCCCTGCCGCACTTAATTTTTTAAGGTCGAAAACCAGGAAAAAAGTAAAGCCAGGTGATGCCGGGATTAAAAATCAGGAAAGGGATCAAGCAAAGGATAAGACCAAAGACAAGGCGCTTGATCGGGCAAATATACAGATGCAGGCAGCCGCAGCGGAAGAGACAGATCCTAAAAATTAATTTATTTAAATATATATTTATAATTAAAAAAGAGTAAAACCATGTTAAAACCGGAAGATTTTTTTGACCTTGAGGGTAGCCATCTGAAGGAACTTTTCAAAAATACTGATTATGTCTGGGATGGGCTCAAGAATATCGGTAAATACATAAAAAATAATATCACTCCCAACGTCTCAAATATAAGGAAGGGCTCTTCCTTTTTAAGCAAAGATATAGTCATTTATGATGGCAAAGTACTGAAATCAGGATTTACAATTGATGCAGCCAAAGGAATAGTTGAAAAAGATGGAATGATGCTTGAAAATGCTACGATTATTTATGCCGGAGTTTCCCTGATGGATGATGAAATATATATCGGCAAGGGAACGATAATAGAACCCGGGGCACTGATAAAGGGCCCAACCATAATCGGGGATAATACTGAAATCAGGCATGGGGCCTATATAAGAGGTAATGTAATTGTGGGAAACAAATGTGTGGTCGGACATACAACCGAGATGAAAACTGCAGTTATGCTGGGTGAAAGTAAAGCCGGGCATTTCGCATATATTGGCGACAGCATCCTGGGTAAAGTAAACCTGGGGGCAGGCACAAAACTTGCAAACTTAAAAATAATAGAATCAAAAATAACCCTGAATATCGATGGCAGGAAATATGAAACCGGCTTGCGCAAGTTTGGCGCAATTTTAGCTGACGGCGTAGAAACCGGATGCAACAGTGTCACTGCTCCCGGCAGTCTCCTTGGCAGAAACGTTCTGCTTTACCCCAATGCAACCGGAAGAGGTTACTACCCGCCAGACACAATTATTAAATTGAAGCAGAATCATGAAACCGAAGGAAGAAAATAAAGAGAAATAAAGGAAGAAAATAAGATATGGAAAAATTATTCGGAACAGATGGAGTAAGAGGTATAGCCAATAAATATCCGATAACATCCGAGATGGCAATGCAAATCGGACAGGCGGTGGCCTGTATATTAAAAAAAGAGGGGCACAGGCCCAGAATAGTTATCGGAAAAGACACCCGACTTTCGGGATATATGCTTGAGAACGCTCTCGTGGCAGGCATAACTTCCATGGGAGCAGATGCAGTAATCATAGGGCCAATTCCAACTCCCGGTACCGCATTTATAACAACAAATCTGGATGCGGATGCCGGAATAATGATTTCTGCTTCCCATAATCCTTTTGAAGACAATGGAATTAAGATATTTTCAAAAACAGGCTTTAAGTTGACAGATGAGCAGGAGCTTCAGATTGAAGAGCTTATATTTTCAAAAAAGATATCTGAAAAACTTGCCCCTCCAGAGGGGCTCGGAAGAGCTTACCGGGAAGAAGATGCTCTTGGCCGCTATATAGTATTTTTGAAGCAAACATTTCCAAGGAACCTTAACCTGGAAGGTATGAAAATCGTTCTTGACTGCGCGAACGGCGCAACATATAAAGTTGCACCGGTATTATTCAGAGAAATGAGAGCAAATGTAATTACCATGAATGTAAATCCCGATGGGAAGAATATAAACTTAAACAGCGGGGCGCTCCATCCGGAAGGCCTTGCTAAAAAAGTACGGCAAGCAAAAGCTGATATCGGTCTGGCTTTCGATGGTGATGGTGACAGGCTGATCGTAGTTGATGATAAGGGCAGCATTGTGAGCGGTGACCAGATACTGGCAATTTGCACCAAAAATTTAAAAACCGAGAACAGGCTGAAAAATAATATCCTTATTACAACAGTCATGAGTAATATCGGGCTTTCCATAGCACTTAAAAAAATGGGTGTAGAGCATGCAAAATCAAAGGTCGGAGACAGATACGTGCTTGAAGAAATGCAGAAAAAAGATGCAATAATAGGCGGAGAGGATTCGGGACATATAATTTTTCTGGATCACCATACGAATGGCGACGGCATATTATCCGCACTGCAGCTTCTGGCAGTCATAAAAAAAGAAAACAAGCCGGTTTCAGAGCTTGCGAAAATAATGGAAGTTTTCCCACAGGTCTTAATAAATGTCAATGTTAAAAACACGCCCCCACTTGAAGAATACCCTGAAATTATAAATGCAATAAAAGAAGCAGAAAAAGAGCTTGGGGACAGGGGCAGGGTTCTTGTCCGATACTCCGGCACACAGTCCTTGTGCCGCGTAATGGTGGAAGGTCCGACTCAGAAAGAGACAGAAGAGTTTGCCAAAAAAATAGCTGAAGTAATAAAAAATAAGCTGAGTTGATATTCTGAATATTTTTCCTGTGTTTCTCAGGTTGTTTTTGTAATGAATATTATAATCGATAACGACGAAAAAATAAGAAAACTCAAAAAGGATTTTCTGCAAAAAGAAAGCAACATGGCAGAAAAACTATTCAAACAGGAGTTTATCATTTAATTCAAGCTTTGAATTCTTTATTGAACTCTTTCGTAATTCCAATGCTTTATCGGCACCTTTTATAAACGGAGTTACCCTGAAAGGTTTTAATCCTGCAATTAAGGCCAATATTTTGTTATTTTTATCGAGAAAAACCACATCTATTGCAAATCTCATCCAGAAGGTTTGGATGCTGTTGCATTTATAAAAAAGCAGTCCTTCGCCAGGTTTGGGTTCTTTTCTAAAAATAAGCCCGAATGCCTTGATAAAAAAATTATCGGCAGTTTTTACAGAGTCAAATAATAATTCGGCTTCCAAAGTTGGATTTTTTAATCTAAAAACTTTCATGCCAGGTAAAAAAGTTTGAGAAATATTCTTTGCTAATCCTGCTGCTTCTTCTTCTTTTAGGTTTTATCAGATGCTAAGTGTAATTATCCGGTATACTGATTTATCCTGCGTATTAATAATACAATGAAGATTGTCATAATCAAATAGTAAAAACACAAACTTTTTTGTATATTCATTCACCTTTGCCAAAACAGGAGTTTGAAGTTTTTCCATTCCAATGCTCCATTCTAATATGGTTTTTCTTTTCCGGTTATATGGCTTCGGTTCCTTTTTCTCTTGTTCTTATTCGTATGACTTCTTCTACCGGTATTACAAATATCTTGCCATCACCAAAGATTCCTGTTTGGCTGTTTTCACAGATTATATTAATGACTGTATCAATATCCTTATCCTCAACAACTATTTCTATTTTCTTTTTAGGCAGAAACTCAACTCTGTGTTCTCCGGCACGCCATTTTAAAGCAATGCCCTTTTGCTGGCCTCTTCCGGATACGTCGCTTATTGTCATGCTTACAAATCCTTTATCTTCCAGAGCATGCTTAACCTGCGCAAAATTATCCTCACGAATTATTGCTTCTACCTTTTTCATACTAATACTCCAGAGATAATTTATCTTTAAAAATATTTATATTTTTGTATTATTGGATCCGGAAAAACAGATGTGTTACCATTTTTTCAATTCTCTCCGCCATAAGCTCTTTCTCCATGCTGGGAAATATCAAGTCCGACAACCTCTTCGGTTTCACTGACTCTAAGTCCAATGGTTATATCTATAAGTTTACCGATAAGCCATGTCATGATAAAAGAGAAAATCCATATTACCAGAACTGCAATCATCTGTTTGCCTAAAAGCAGGAAATTACCTGTAATCAATCCGTTTGCTCCTGCAGGATTTACTTTTACGGTAGCAAAAATGCCTGTAGCAATCGCACCCCATGTGCCGGCCATTCCATGACAGGCCCATACATCAAGAGATTCATCAACCCGTGTCTTATTCCGCAGACGCATCATGTAAAAGCAAACAAGAGTTGCACCAATGCCGATCGGGATTCCCATAATAGGAACGACATAACCTGCAGCCGGGGTAATTGCAACGAGCCCTGCCACCGCTCCGGTAGCTATGCCTGATACTGTCGGCCTGTGGTAAAACCAGCTTAAAAGCATCCAGGTAAGCGCGGCGGCGGCGGCAGAAGTATTAGTTGCAACAAATGCGCTTGATGCCAAACCGCCTGACGTCAAAGCACTTCCTGCATTAAAACCGAACCAGCCGAACCACAGAATTCCGGCCCCTATAACAATATATGGGACATTGTGGGCCTCAGATGAAAAACCATTTTTATAGCCTTTTCGCGGACCTAAAAGCATTGCAAGTGCAAGCGCAGATACTCCTGCATTGATATGAACGACCGCACCTCCGGCAAAATCCAGCGCGCCTAGTTTTGCAAGCCAGCCGCCTCCCCAAACCCAGTGTGCAATCGGTGAATATACAATAGTAAACCATAATATTGAAAACAATAAGATAGCGCTGAATTTCATCCTTTCAACTACTGCACCGGTTATCAGAGCAACAGTTATGACAGCAAACATCATCTGATAAGCCATAAAGGATAAATGCGGCACTGTTGTTGCATAAACTGCCGAAGGAGTCTGGCCGACATTTTGAAGCCCTAAAAAATTCAAACCTCCGATGATACCCAGAACATCCTTGCCGAAGCTTAAACTGTAACCATATAGAACCCACAACACTCCAATGAGCCCCAGCGTCATAAAGCTCATCATTATTGTGGACAGAGTATTTTTCCTTCTGACCATTCCGCCATAAAAAAATGCAAGCCCTGGCGTCATAAGCATAACCAGAGCTGTTGAGATCAATATCCAGGCTGTATCTCCTGAGTTAATTTGCATGATAACCTACTTTTAAAAAGACTTTGTAAATAAATTTATATTTTGCTCAAAACCACATTCTAAAGATAATGAATATTCCACGAAAAGCAGATTTTTATTAAATACCTTCAGACATCTGCACTCAAAAATTATTAGCAAATTATATAACCAAATTGTTTCAGATATGTTACAAGCAGGTTAATTTTAGATTAAATATGCTTCAATGGAGGATTTAAGTTCAATATTAATAAAGAAAATCCATGAAGCAGACCCCATAATATACCCCAACCGTACTAAGTAAATGAGAATTATTGCATTTATAGAAGATTATAAGGTAATTAAGAAAATACCGGATTGCTCCGGATATATGAATTTATAATTATCCGGAAGTTCGTATGCTCTTTTATACATGGATTCAACATAATAATAAATCCACAAATTTATCAAAATTTGTCGATTTGGACTCCTTAAATTTGCCTGTGAACCAACACTAATAATCTATTTTTTCAATTCCTTTGCAACTTCCTTCTTGCCCTCTTCAAGTTCTCTAACCTGCTGCTTGTCAAGCATTAAAAGAAGTGTCTGAAATTCTCCGACATGTGTCTTTTCTTCCCTGGCTATATCAAGCATTACTCTCTTGATATCTGTGTTGCCGGTATATGCAGTCAGCTGCTCATATAGATTTATTGCATCGAGCTCAGCTATTATGGCTAGTCTTAAGACTTCCTGATCTATGTTTTCTTTTTTTACTTTGTTTAGATCAATTGGAAAACTTGATAACATTTTATCCTCCTTTAAATATTTTTAAAATTTTTAGCTTACAATGAGATCATTATATGCAATTTAGTTTTAATTTCCAAATATTGCTAATGTGAAATGATTTATTATAAGATATCTGCATCATATAAATTTATCGGACATCTCTATAACCTATAAATATAAGAACTTATCTGCTTAAAATTTATCAAAATTTATTAATTTAATATGCTGACGATTTAATATAATTATATATTTGAATATTTCAATATTATGTATTATAATCAAAAATATGCAAGCTTTTAAATTACTATTTAATTTTTAATACATTAGCTGCATTGAGAGGAAATTATGAAAGAAGAAAACGTAAAAAAGGTTGTAAGAGAAAACTATGCAAAAGTTGCAAGGGGCAGCTCATGCTGCTCAGGATCTGCTGTTAGTTCTAACTGCTGCGGACAAACGGACCTGGCAAAAGAAATAAGCTCAAACATAGGTTATTCTGAAGAAGATTTAAATAAGGTCCCGGAAGGCTCTAATTTAGGTCTTGGATGTGGAAATCCCATAGCAATGGCTTCACTTGCCAAAGGTGAAATAGTGTTGGATTTAGGTTCAGGGGCAGGCTTCGATTGTTTTCTGGCTGCTGAAAAAATCGGACCAGAAGGCAGGATAATAGGAGTTGACATGACTCCTGAAATGCTTGAAAAAGCAAGAGAAAATGCAAAGAAAGGCAATTTCCCCAATGTTGAATTCAGATTGGGAGAGATTGAAAATTTACCGGTTGCCGATGAAATTATAGATATAATTATATCCAATTGTGTTATTAATCTCGCTCCTGACAAGGATAGAGTTTTTTCAGAAGCGTTCCGGGTTTTGAAACCAGGAGGAAGAATAATGGTTTCGGATATTGTTTTAACCAAAGAATTGCCGGATTTTGTTATAGATAATGTTACGGCTTATGTAGGATGTATTTCAGGGGCAACAATTAAAGACAGCTATTTAAATTCAATAAAGAAGGCTGGTTTTACAGACGTAAAAATAATGGATGAAGCTATTTTTCCCATTACCTATATTGCAAGTGATGGTATTGCAGCAACAATCATAAATGATTTAAACTTATCTGAAAATCAGATTAACGACTTAAAGGATTCCATTTTAAGCATAAAAGTTTATGCGTTAAAACCAAAAAGATAGTACCGCTTCTGCAAAAATCCGAAGTATTTATCTTCATTTAAACAAATACCAATAAAATGACCAGGGTAATACTGGTCATAATACCGTTACTATTATTGTGCTCCAAGATTATACTAAAAAAAAATTAAAGCTTTTCAAAAATACAATATCATAGATATTAATAGATATATGAAGCAATATCCAGTAATAAAATATATAAAAGTAAAAAATTTTATTTTTACTGCTCATAATTAGGTAAATTCCTTCATTATTTTTTATATATAAGACCAAATTAAAATGCATAAAAAATATTTTTTACAATTTTTTAAAAAGAACAAGGAGGTATAAAATGAAATTACGATGTGACATGAGAAAGCTATGGGAAGACCACGTAATGTGGACAAGGGTAGTAATAATAAGTGCTGCAGCCAGCCTGGACGATACAAATGCTGCAGTGGACCGTCTTATGAAAAATCAGGAAGACATAGGAAATGCAATAAAGCCATATTATGGCAATGCAGCAGGCGATAAGCTTATAAAGTTATTAAAAGAGCACATATCCGGAGCTTATGAAGTGCTGACTGCTGCCAAAGCCGGCAATCAGGATAAACTCAAAACAGAAAATCAGAAGTGGTATTCTAATGCAGATGAAATTTCAGCTTTTTTAAGTGGCGCAAATCCAAAAAACTGGCCTCTTGACGCGGTCAAGAAAATGATGAAAATGCACCTGGATCTTACGCTTGAAGAAGCAGTTGCACGCTTAAAGGGAGACTGGGCTGCTGATGTTAAGGCTTATGACAAAGTCCATGATGAAATTCTTGAAATGTCTGACGCAATAACCGATGGGATTGTGGCACAATTTCCTGAAAAGTTTAAAGAAGTTATGAAAAAATCGGCATAGTCTTATATTTTGCTTTGATTGAACTCCGGTAAAAAGCTGGAGTTCAATCTCTTTTAATATTCTTATCCTGATTTATTTTTTGACTTGCAAAGATTAATATGAAATTATATCAATTTTAAAATTTAATTATTCCGTAAATATGACCAGCCATCAGCTGATAAATGCAATAATAATCACTTTCATTGCAGGTATTTCGATAAATATCGGGAACGTAGTGGGACTTGCAGCTAAAAAAGACAATCATAAATTTTTTACTTTTTCGCTAGGGCTGGCAGCAGGGATAATGATAGGAATATCCTTTCTGGATTTTATCCCCGAAGGGATAGCTCAGATTGGACTTTTATATACCATTTTATTATTTATTTCAGGATTTATTTTTATATTTTTTTTGGATCATTTTGTAATTGATAGATTCTTTGAATCAAAAAATGAAAATGAAACCAATACTGACAGAGCAATACTCAAGACTGGCTCATACATTGCATTGGGGGTGCTGCTTCATAATTTTCCCGAGGGACTTGCGGTTTTTTTCAGTTCAATTATTGACGTTAAGATGGGTATAATAATTGGAGTGGCCATTTCCTTGCATCACATACCTGAAGGAATAGCCATATCAATGCCGATTTATAAAGCTGTAGGAAACAAAACAAAAGTATTTACGTGGTCCTTCTTTATAAGCCTTACTCCTCTTTTAGGCGCCATAATTGCAGGAACTTTACTTTTTCCTGTATTGAATGCCAATATTTTGGCTATTTTGCTGTCATTGGTATCAGGAATAATGTTTTATATAGTAATAGATGAAATTCTTCCACTCTCGCGAACATGGGGCAACAGCTTTTTTGAAAAGTTTGGGTTTATCTCTGCCCTGATAGCAATAACCTTGAATTTAATTCTTATAAAATAAGTTACTCTTCTGAAAGGAGCCTTTATGAATCAAGAGCAAGCTTCGAAAATACTGCGAAAGCTGCCCGGTTTTGAAAAAACTTTAATCTGGTCGGGATGGCGGGATTTGAACCCACGACCTCAGCGTCCCGAACGCTGCGCGCTAGCCAAGCTGCGCTACATCCCGTATTTTTATATTTTATCACAATAAGATACATAAAAAACATTTTATGGGGAATCATTAGAACTTTTTATAAAGCCTCCAAATATTTTATAGATTATTTAAAATATTTTATGGATCATTTAAAGCTTTTATAAGCCATATAAACCTTTTATAAGCTGCTCATGATATTTGATACATCTTTAAAGCTCTTAACTGAAAAGAACTTGTGTTTAAACCTGTTTATGCCTTTCGTGCCTTTAAAAATCCAGCTCAAATATTTTCTGAATTCTTTTACTGCTTTTTCTTCACTGATAAAACATATAAGGAATTTCAGGTAAAGTTCGGCAAATTTTTTCCTAAAGTCAATATCCGGTATAAAATCATCAGCATTCAATTCATTCTTTAAAGACATCAAAACATTAAAGAAAATCCATGCGGCTCCTTTCGAAGCTCTGCCTATCATCACTGCGTCACAACCTGTATAATCAAGTGCCTGCCTTGCTTTTGCCGGTGATTCAATATCTCCGCTTGCTATCACCGGGGTGTCAATTAATTCTTTGACTTTTTTTATGACATCATAATTTACTTCACCGCTAAAACCTTGCTTGACTGTACGCCCATGAATGCTTATTGCAGCAGCCCCGCTTGACTGGGCTATTCTTGCTATATTAAAAACATTTATATTGTTTTTGTCCCATCCGGTGCGCAGCTTTACGGTAAGAGGTTTTTTGATCCCGCCTGCAATTTTTGTAATTATCTTTTCAACCTTATCTTCATCCTGAAGTAAAAATCCTCCGCTTTTTGATTTTAGTACCTTTGGTACCGGACATCCCATATTTATATCAACAATATCTGCAATGCTTTCTATCTTTTGTGCAGCGTCAAGCAAGATGTCAGGTTCAGCGCCAAATATTTGCAGTGCAACGGGCCTTTCAAAATCAGTGACATGTGCAAGTTCCTTGCTTGCAGTATGATTAAAGTGAATTCCATAACTTGATATCATTTCGCTGCAGGTCAATGCCGAGCCAAAATAATGGGCAAATATCCTATACGTGTTGTCGCTGATTCCGGCAAGGGGCGCCGCAATTACAGGATTTTTAATCGACACATTACCTATTTTAAAGGAATAACCGGGAAGCATATAGGATGGTAATACGCCCGAATTATTTAAAGAGTTTAAAGATTTTAATGAAGTGGAATATGCTGTACTATAATCGCAGACCAGTATTTTTAATTCCTCTATTAAATCCTGCAATAAACCTTGCAATAACCTTTAGCCTTTCAAATTATTGTATAGAAGTTCCGGACAGAATATCCGGACAAGATAATATTTTAATTGAATTATATTGCATTATTTGCCGCTGCTGTTTTTATCGATTAATATCTTTAAGCCTTTTAATGTAAGATCAGGGTCATGTACCTTAATAAATTTGCTTTTAGGGGCGACAATTGAAGCTAGGCCGCCCGTGGCAATAACTTTAGGATCAAAATCTTTATCATAAGTTTTTACTTCCTCAATAATTTTTTCAACAAGAAAATCAGCCTGACCCAGAAAACCATAAAGTATTCCTGATCTTATCCCATCGTAACTGTTCTTTCCTACAACGGTAGATGGCCAGCTTAAATCAACTTTGCTGAGTTTTGCGGCATAATTGAACAGCGCTTCTGAAGAAATTTCAATTCCCGGTGCTATTATCCCTCCGATGTACTCCCCTTTTGAAGACAATATGTCAAACGTTGTGGCGGTACCAAAATCGACGACTATTGCCGGAAATCCATAAAGCTCTTTTGCTGCTACCGAATTTGCAATCCTGTCCGCGCCAATCTCTTTTGGATAATCATAATTTATCTTCAGGTCTGTTATAACATTGCTGTCTATTACAAATGGTTCAATATCAAAATACTTTTTTCCCATCCTGCTTAGCTCTATAAGTATTCTTGGTACAACACAGGAGACCGCCATCCTGCTGACATTTGATGGGTCATATCCGGTATTTTTTAAAAATCCGTATATCACTAAGGAGATTTCGTCTGAAGTTTCATAACGGGGTGTTACCATGCGCCATGACTGTACAAGATTATCATCCTTAAACAAACCTACGACAGTTTGTGTATTTCCGACATCTATTGCCAATAACATATTTCCCTCTCAATTGCTATAAATTTTTAATAACAGAAGAATTTAATAATACAATATTATATCGGATGCAGCGAATTTAAAATTAAAAAATTAAATTATTTTTCCGGCATATCGGGATTACAATCAGGTCCGAAGTGCTTAAGTATTACTATTGGCTCCTGTCCGGTATTTTCTATGGTCACACCTTTTATTGACGTCGGATAGGGAACAAAAAACTCATCACGTGTAATGTCACCAAATCTTATCATGTTGGGACTTTCAAAAGGTATCTCATTTATCTTTCCGTGTCCCTGAACTGTGATAAAACCGTATGCGCCAGTATCTTTTATGGTTACTTTAGCCCCGGAATATACTGTCAGCTCTTTTGCGCTAAATACTTCCTCTCCATGGACTTTTCCGTACACAATCCATCTCTCTACATATCCTTTAGATTTGGTATTTCCTATCGGGATGGGCCTTAGATGAAATTTCTGTTTGAAATTAGGATCCACATTAAGTTCCCAGTCAATAATATCTATTATATAGTCAATATCATCTTTATATTTTTCCGGGACATCTTTTACAAGAAGTGACCTATCTATCGGTTTGTTTGCTGCAAGTGACTGATACATGCCATATACATCTGATGCCCATTGAGGCTCATAGGAGCAAAGTGAACCTGGTGCATGAAGTATTCCGGGAGGCAGAAGCCATCCTGTTTCAACCTCAAGTCTGTAAGCTTTTGACAGGTTCGTTATTTTATTATCCCCTTTTTCAAAATTTATAAGACACTGCCTTACCTGTTCTTTTGTTGTTCCCGGTTCTAGCCCAAAGAATGTGTATGGAAAATTATTTTCTGTAAAATTTACTTGGGGTGCAAAATAGTAAGCTTCCGGTTTTCCCTCCATTCCCACATTTTTTGCATGTTCCTCTCTTAAATGTATATGATGGGGTAGAGCATCCATATTATCAAAAAACTTCGAAAATACTTTTAGCCCTCCCCATTTATTCATCACTTTATCACCAAGAATATGCGATCCCATTTCAGATATTATGTCTCTTAACAGCATTTTAGACCCATTTGAATATACGTAGCTTAAGCCTTCGTCAGGTGATGTGCCCGGACCGTTATCTGCTGGACATGTTGATGAGAACCAGCGCTCATCTATCCCTCCTCTTTTTGTACCAAGCGCGTACAGATCATCAACATGCAGTTTAAGCCTTCTGCCCGGGATACAAAATACGCGAGGTACCCATGCAGGAAGAAGGTGAAGCAGCCCATTGTATGATTCAAGAGCTTTTTCAGTAAAAGATCTTATCCTATTCATATATTTTTATCCTCCCTAAATTTTTAAATCAAAATTAAAAAAATTAATATTTAACAAAAACAAATCTACAAGAAATGTTATGAAAACTTCATATAATATTTTTCAATATATTTTATCAATTTCCCTGCGGACAATTTTCACCCAGTTTTCTAAGTTTTCAGGATTATTTCCAAGTGTATGGTTGTCTTTCATAAGCAACTCGATTACACACCCATTTGTAACACTTAAAAAATCTTTTATATTTTTTCTTATATAATCCTCATTTATGCTGGTTACAGCCAAATCAGTCGGAGACGGTTTATATGAAAATATATATTTGTCTTCCAGATATTCCGCCATTTTCCTGTAATCTGCCCATTTTGATACAGACACTCTCCTTAAGTTTTTAAACCTTTTTACAATATGCCATCTTTTATCCAAAGGTTCGCAGCACCCATAACAATTAAGTCCAAACAAATTAAGCATTTTGTTCTGATAAGGAAAAATAAATTCTTCAAACATTTGCGGTGAAACGCAAACAGTTTCCTGGCTTTCGGCAAAACCCCAAATATCTTTAGTGCCTACCGGGTATCCGCTTAATGCAAGCTCAGAAGTATAACCAAGTCCACCGGAACCAACATATGAATCGTCATTATTCAAAGACAGCAGATTATTCTTTTCCAGGAATTTTATTTTTTCCAGCCATCCTTCACTAAGTTTCCCCAAGACGGCATGGATAATTGCCGGGTTATCATAAAAATAAATAAACATGTTTTCCAGACCTATTAAAAATACAAGGTCTATTGTAAGCCCGAGGCTCCACCACCATTGTCCTTTTATCCTTGGTATTAATAAGCCTTCAAAAATATCGTTTGCAAGATCCAAATTTCCCAAAGTGGTTTTGTAGTCTACTTTGATTTGAGGATACTTTATATTTGCGGCATCATCCAGATTTTTTATTTGACCTTCCCATTTATATGTTCCACCGGATTTTCCACCATATAAAACCCTGTGGTCAATCCAATCACTTTCAGAATACTTATAACTTAAGTCAAAAAACAACTCTATTGGCTTATCATCTTTTATTTGTTCATCATAATAAATTTCTTTTAAAAGAACCAGTTCCCATCTCTTTGCAAGTACACCGGTGCATCTCAGCATACTTTCTGAAAAAATTTCATTCCATCCATTTTCAGGATCACAAAAAATGAGAGGCCTTTTTAATTTAAGCTCATTATGCTCATACCATAATTTTTTCTTTTCCAGATTGCTTTTTTTCAAAGCAATTTTTTGGACTTTGGAAGCTAATTTTTTTAATATTTCCTTATCTTTTTTATTTATTTTGAGTTCTTCGGCATTTCCTGCAGCAAATATTGCTTTCTGACCATAATTTACCTCAGTCCAAATGCCGGTAGCATTGATTGCAGCCATTTAATGCTCCTTTGGTTACAAATAACACGGCCACTAAATAATTTAGTAAAACAATTAGTTTATCTAGTTTGAATATTTTAATTATTTATAAATATTGGTTTATTGATCGGGTAAGTTTACCTGATTACTTTTTCCCTTTCTTCACGGATCGTTTCAACCAAAGCTTTTATATTATCAATAGGGACATCATTCATAATCTCCTGAGCAGGGGCAATTATATAACCGCCTCCCTTTCCCAAAGTCCAGATTGTTTCTTTAACCATTTTTCTTGTCTCGGATTCACTCATATAGGGTAGCGTTTGTGTATTGATTCCACCATAGAATATCAAATCTTTTCCATATTCTTTTTTTAAAAACTTCAAATTCATGCAGGGTTGGCATGGCTCCAGGATATTAAGGCCTATATCAACCAGATCAGGAATATATTGTGTAATATTTCCACAGGAATGCATCATTACAGGTAAGCCACCTTTTATAAAGACTTCAAAAAGCCTTTTTAATCTTGGCAATATAAAAGCTTTAAACATCTTGTCAGAGAAAAATCCTCCACACTGCGTACCAAAGTCATCTCCTGTGTGCCCCATCTTAAAACCAATATCAACAGTTTTTCTTGCAACTTTGATCTTATATTCAAGAACTTTATCAAAAATTTCCTCAACAATTAACGGGTTTGAAGCAATATGTGTCATTAGTTCTTCCCATCCCAATATATGATAAGATCTTTCATAGATTCCGCCATAGCCA
Organism: Actinomycetota bacterium; assembly: GCA_023475715.1. Next base: position 2,605 of record JAMCVO010000453.1, on the reverse strand, counting down.
GAGGGCCAGACTAAATATTCTTTAGAGTAATTTTTTAAATCATTTTCGAAATCAGAAAAATTATCTCTTTTATTTGGATCAGGGCAAGTATATTTTTTTACTGCAGTATTGATATCTTTTTCCTTAACTGCTGCTTTTACCCTGTCCGGCATAAAATCAAAGATTTTTTTATCAAACTTACCCTGCAATGGGTGAAAAGCAACAAAGAAAGAGCCAACTCCAACTCTGTAGCCAATACCCCAGCCATCATAAACTATATTGTTTTTCCAATCAGGATTTGCATACCCGTCTTTTTTCAATTTCTCAATCTCATCTTTTACATCCCTATATATCATCGGTTTATCATCTTTTATAAATGTGATAAAAAAATGATTCTCCAGGTAATTGTCTAATTCATTTTCTCCAGCCAAGCCCAAAGCTTTGCTTATGGCATCATACCTGCTCCTGTCTGCAAAAACTATCTGGCTTGGTAAATAGTCAACTTCCTTCCTTTGTATTGTTCTTAAGACTCTTTCCTCTTTTGTAATAGCCATTGATTGATCTCCTTTTTAAATTACTTTCCGCTTATATCTCTTACGCTTTCCCTTTCTACTATTTCTGCATCCAAAATTATGGATTTTTGTTTTTTATTTTTATCAATAAGTGAGATTATTTTTTCAACTGCCTTATAACCAAGTTCTTGTTTATGCTGATGAACTGTAGTCAATTCAGGCTCTACTATTTTTGACCATTCAATATCATCAAAACCCAATATTGATATATCCAATGGTACTTTTATACCATTTTTATGAAAATATTTTATAACACCAATAGCTATAGTATCTGAACAACAGAAGATGGCTGTGTAATCATTTATATTTTTTTTAAGCATTTCTGCAATTTTAAAGCCGCCATCCACGCTTAAATCAGTCTCGTAAATGAGAGCAGGATCTCCTTTTAAAGAATATTTTTCCAATGCATCAAGATAACCTTTTTTCCTCATATTTATCTGGTCAGAAAACCTGTTAAATCCAATAAAAGCTATTTTTTTATGGCCTTTTCCAATCAGGTATTTAGTACCATCAAATCCTGCCTTATAATTATTTGTATTAATGCACAAAAATCTATCTCTAAACATCTCATTTTCAATAAGTGCAAAATGTATATCTTTCTTTTTTAAATTATTTAGCATTTTTTCATCACTTTCTACCATCGAAAAACAATAAATGACTCCTACAAACCCTCGCCTGAAAACGATGTCGTTATAAAGCATTTTTTTGTTTAAATCCTTATTGATGTTTAAGACAACAATGCTATAGCCATTCTTTAGGGCACATTCTTCAGCACCATTTAAAACTTCTGTATAGAATGGATTTGATATTTCTTCAAGAACCAATGCTATATATCTTGAGCTTTGATTCCTCATACTTTGGGCAATTACCGAAGGCCGGAAGCTCAATTGCACTATTGCTTCCTGTATATCTTTACGTGTAGCCGGTTTTACGATTTCAGGATGATTCAAGTATCTTGAAACAGAAGCAATACTTACTCCAGCCAATTTAGCAACATCTTTTATATTACTCATAATGATGCCATCTTTTAAAATTCATATCTTCTAATATTTTATCAATTATTTAGGTTTTAATTGCTCTTCAAGGTCAAATACTTTCTCAAGAGTAATGACATTTCCTCCGCCTTGCGAATAATCCTGCATTTCTGCTAATAATGTCCCCATATATTCTGACCATTTTTTAAAAACATCAGTCTTTGAAAGTCTTGACATTGCTCCATCAAAATCATCTGTCATCATATAAATGCAAATATAATCTCCGAAGAGCCATATCAGCTCTCTGTCTATTCCGGAATCTTTTATTACCTTTAGAAGGTCGGGCCAGGCATCTTTATGCGCTCTGGTATATTCTTCTTTTTTTTCAGATTTTACCTTTTGTATAAACATTATATGTTTAGATTTTTCTTCCATTCAATATTCCTTTCTATTTTTATTAAAAATTTTAAATACCTCATTATATGCCATTGATTTCAGTAAACATATCATTAACAGTTTCATATAATGCAATAATATTTTCAACTGGTGTAAGGGCCTGGATATTATGAGATGGCGCAGCTATATAGCCCCCATTCTCAGATAAGATATTGATTACTCTTTTAACTTCATTTCTTATTTCGTCGGGCTTGCCAAATGGTAATAATTTTTGTATATCGATTCCACCGTGAAAAATAATATTATTTCCAAAAGTTTTTTTCAGTTTTTCAGGTTGCATGTCTAGTGCAGTAGGCTGTATTGGGTTTAAAATATCTACGCCAATTTCTATCATATCACCAATAATAGGGAAAACTGATCCGCATGTATGATGAAACCATTTTAAATCCTGGTATTTAGATTTGATGTTTTTTATCATTTTTTGATATCTGGGTTTTATCTGTTTTCGCCATATTTCAGGTGACATTATTGTCCTGTCCTGCATACCGTAATCATCCCCTACTGCAAGAATATCTACTTTACCATCAACTGCTTTAAGATAATTAGAGTTCCATTCAATAAAATATTCTGTTATAGAATCGAGGAGAAATCTGCATTCTCTGGAGTTTGAGGCAATATCAATAT
>JAMCVO010000774.1 GCA_023475715.1 Actinomycetota bacterium | reverse complement strand
GAATAATACCTGGTTCACAGATTCCAGGGATGATCTTAAGGGAAGATTATAGCGACATCTTGGTTGCAATCACAATACAGGATTTCTGCATAATGGCGGAGACTATTGAAGAATATCACGAGCTGAAGAAAAAAATAAAACAGTTATGAAATACAAACTGCATAAACAGATAACTGAAGATGATGGTTTTAAAATAGTAAATCTTTTGTCATCTGAAAACTTGGAGCGGATAAATTTCTTATTAGAGGCTATTGGTGAGCCTATTCACAGTAGGTTAAAAACATCAGCAAAAGTTATTTTACCGGAAGAAGCTGAATTTAAGTTTTATGACACGATGATGAAAAAAAATCAAACAATATGAAGGGAGGAAATATGAGTATAAACAATGGTATTTGTATAGCAGCAATAAAGGTGACTAAGGAAAGGCTGCTGGAGGAAAGAACTATAATTGATGAAAAAATCAAGGCTCTAGATATTGTACTGGAAATGTTTGATGAAGGAGAACAAGTAAAAAATCAGGAGAAAGAATCCAGACTAAAAAAGCAAAGAGCAGGTTATGGAACATTGACACCCGAAGAAAAAAAGAGACGTAAAAAAGTAAGTATGGATAAGTGGTTGGCAAAGAAGAAAAAGGAAAATACTAGGGAGACTGACAAAAAAATAGATTATGACGATATGGCATAATGAAGAAGGATAAAATTACTCCTGAAGAAGATAGAATTATTCGCTTGGCAGAAGCGTATAGAATCCTGTCAAGCGAAGTTTATATTCCGGAGAAATACCAAGAAGGATATATTAAGTTTGCAAGAAAGCTAAAAGATGCAGAGGATTGTCCGACAAATATAAAAATCCTTGCTTTAAAAGTAGAACTTGATGACTTAATTGAATACTATATTCCGAGAATTTATGAATTAGTTAAGCTCAAATGAAAAATAAAATACTTGACAAAGTCTTTTAGAGGTAATATTTTAATATACGTAGAGGTATCTACAAAAACAAAATTTAACATTCAACGAGCTCGAAAGGGCTCTTTTTTTATGCAATGAAATGGAAATCCAAAAGATATCATTAACTAAAATTAATCCTGCTCCATATAATCCAAGAAAAGATTTACAACCCGGAGATATCGAGTATGAAAAAATAAAAAAATCTATTGCAGAGTTTGACCTTGTTGAGCCGTTGGTCTGGAATAAAAGAACAGGCAATTTAGTGGGTGGCCATCAAAGGTTAAAGATACTTAAAGAGCAGGGGATTACTGAAGTTGAAGTTTCGATAGTTGATCTTCCTGAGTCAAAAGAAAAAGCTTTAAATATAGCATTAAATAAAGCTCAAGGTGGTTGGGATTTAACAAAGTTAAAAGATTTATTACAAGAGCTTGATACTGGCGAATTTGACATAGAGATAACAGGATTTGATGAGAATGAAATAGAAAGATTAATGACCCAAATTTATGAGGATGATATCCAAGAAGATAATTTTGATTTGGAGGAAGAATCTAAAAAGATTACGGTTTGCAGAGCTAAAAAAGGAGATATATTCCAACTTGGTGAACACCGGATAATGTGTGGAGATAGCACCTGCCCCGAAGACGTAGAAAAACTGATGAAGGACGGGGGGGGGGGGGGGGCTGATTTAATATTTACGTAAAAAAACGGATGAAGGGGGGGGGGGGGGGTAGCTGATTTAATATTTACAGATCCTCCTTACAATATAGGCTACACTGAGTTAAATCACAAAATGAGGGATAATGCAAAAGACTGGACCCATTGTAATGAGTGGAAAGATAATCTCAGTGACAGTGATTATAAAGAATTTTTACTGGCAGCTATTTCAAACGGAATAGCATATTCCCGTAAAAATGTTCCTATTTATATCTGGTTTGCATTTAAGTTTTATAAAACTTTAATTGAGATCTTTGAAGAATTAAAAATTCCTTTTGACAAAGTGCCTATAATCTGGAAAAAGCAAACAATGCCTATTTCATGGGCAAGGTATAAAAGAAATTATGAACCTTGTTTATATGCTGGTTTTGGATCAACTCATACAGGGAAAAACAGCAGATGGTTTGGTGAAAATAATGAAAAGGCTGTCTGGGAGATAAATACAGATTTTAACGGCAGCTATGTTCATCCGACACAAAAGCCGATAGCACTAGCGGCAAGAGCAATAAAAAACTCATCTGCAGTTAAAAATATCGTGCTGGATTTATTCGGTGGATCAGGATCAACCTTAATGGCTTGCGAGCAAACAAATCGAATATGCAGGATTATGGAATATGAAACTATTTACTGTGAGGCAATTATGAAAAGGTGGGAGCAATTTACAGGGAGGAAAGCAGAGCTGATTATAAATGGCAAGACCTAAAATAAAACTTGATTATGAACTTATAAAAAAATTATCGTATATACAATGCACACAAGAGGAGATAGCCTCATTCCTTGAAGTCTCGGTAGATACATTACAAAGAGACAGCCAGTTTTGCGGTATATATAAAAAAGGTCAAGAACACGGCAAAATGTCGCTTCGCAGGTTGCAATGGGGTTTGGCAAATAAAAATAATGCCACGATGGCAATTTGGCTTGGTAAACAATATCTTGGTCAGACTGATAAAAACGAGTTTGATATAAATATCAAAGCAACTGAAATCATAATATCTCACGTGGTTGAAGTGATTAATAAATATGTACCCAACGAAAATATCAGGAAGCAAATCTCAGAGGAACTCTATCAAATTAATCTTAACTGAAATAGGCAATCGCCTGGCAAATACTGATGTTTTTTGGGAATACAAAGACGATTCTGTAAGATTTGTAAAAGAAATAATCGGTGGTGAACCTGAACCATATCAGATAGAAATCCTTGAAGCAGCTGCAAAATATAATAAAATAGGCTGGAGAAGTGGGCACGGTGTAGGCAAAACTACAACACTTGCATGGATAGTACTGTGGTATTTATTTACCAGGAAGAATTCCAAAGTTATAACAACTGCTTCGGTTTGGAGACAGGTTGAAAAGATACTCTGGTCAGAGATAGGCAAGTGGTTAAATAGATGTAAGGATAAAATAAGCCAGCGTGTAAATTTTGAACTGTTAAAAACACAGATAACAATACAACCTGACTGGTTTGCTACAGGAGAATCAAGTACAGATCCGGCAAAGATTGAGGGCTTTCATGCAATAGAGCTTTTATTTGTTATAGATGAGGGAAAAGCTGTACCAGATGATACTTATGAGGCAATAGAAGGTGCACTTACCACTTCGGGAGCAAAACTTATTGTAGCCTCAACTCCTCCTCCACAGAAAGCAGGCTATTTCTGGAATATATTTTCACACAAGATACCGGGTTTTAAAACTTTTCATACTTCATGCCTGGACAGTAAAAGAGTAAGCCAGAAATGGATCGAAGAAAAGAAAGAACAATGGGGCGAGTCTTCTCCGGTATACATTACCAGGGTACTAGGAGATTTTCCCGACATTACTGAAGATATGTTAATTCCACTTAAATTAATTGAAGATGCAATAGAACGTGAACTTCCCGAAGGCGAGCAAAGAGAGTTAGGAATTGATGTTGCTAGATTCGGATCTGATAAAACAATATTTATAATCCGCTATGGGTCTAAAGTGGTCCATATAGAAAAGACCGGCAAAGAAGACACAATGGAGACTGCCGGCAAAGGTGCAAAGTTTATAAGAGAGCACAATATAGGCAAGGTCAAAGTTGATGTCATAGGTGTCGGTTCCGGAGTAGCTGATAAACTTAGGGAAGATTTTGGAGATAAGATTGTAGATGTAAATGTAGCTGATAAATCAAGCGATGTTGAGAATTACTCAAATCTTAGAGCACAGCTGTTCTGGGAACTTAGGCAAAGATTTTTAGATGGTGACATAGATCTTCCGGATGATGAAGAACTTACAGGGCAGTTATCGAACATAAAATACAAATACAATTCTAAAGGTCAGCTTGTAATTGAGAGCAAAGAGGACATGAAAAAAAGAGGTCTTTTATCTCCTGACTGTGCAGATAGCCTAATGCTGGCTTTTTACAGTCCGGTAGTTGAGTTTGCTTCAAGTGTGGTTGAGTCCGAAAGTGAAGATGAATGGTACAAATCATAAAGGAAAGTATGAATAAAAATATCTTATTTTTACTCGGTGATTTAGGAGCAAGTGCATATTACCGTATGAAACTTCCGGCCAGTGCATTAAAGAACTTAGGCTATAGCGTAACTGTAGCTCAAAAGGTAAATGCAAAAGAGATGGTTGTTGGTATAGATACATTTATGGGCACTTACCATAAGAGCCTATATGACTATGACGTAATTATTTTTCAACTTGTATGGCATGACTGGCTGCTTCCCATTATAGCAAGGCTTACTCTTGCAGGCAAAACTACAGCAATGGAGCTTGATGATGATTATTATAACCTGCCTCCAAGTTATTCAGGTTTTCTAAACATGCACCCCAGGATTGAAACCTATAAAGAGGGCAAGCTAAAAAAAAGAAAACAGTACTTCGAGCTTGATGACAAAGGACAGGTCAAAAACAAGCAGTTTACATTCTGGCAAAACGGTCAAAGGTTTAAAGGCTCAAAGCCTATTTTTTCTAAAGTAAATAATGCCATAGAGTATTTAAGGGACGCATTAGAGAGCGTGAGCATAATTCAGGTAAGCACCCCTGAACTTGCCGAGCTTTACGGACCAAAGTCGGTAGTTTTAGAAAACTGTATTGACAATGACAATTATCGTGACATATCTGCTGACAAAAACCACGAGTTGCCTGTCATTGGCTGGTACGGAGCAAAGGCAAGAATAGAGGATTTAAGGCTTGTTAAAGGTGCAATACCTGATAACACAAGATTGTTTGTAGGTGGGGCTGATAAGGAAGCCAGAGAGATTTTTGGAGATATTGACACAATAGGATTTTTCAAACCTGACGAGATACCTCAAGTGATTGCAAGATGTGATATAGGGCTGTGTCCACTGCAGGATTACAAATTCAATGCAGGCAAGTCTGATCTTAAAGGCCTGGAATTTGGAGCAGGATTTGTTCCGGTAGTGGCCTCAGATGTAGCACCATACAGACGTTGGGTAAAACGCGGCGTAAATGGATTTATAGCTAAGAACGGTAAGGACTGGGTAAGATATTTAAAGCTTCTGGCAGGTGACAAGGACTTAAGAATTAAAATGGCAATTGAAGCTAAAAAATGTGCCATAGAGAGAGATATTAAAAATAATATCTGGAAGTACATTGATACTTATAATTTAACAAAGGAAAGTAAATGCCAAGTATTAGAGAGCGTTTAGGCAATGCCTTATTTGGAATAAATGATCAGATAGAAAAAACTAAAGCCAGTGCATACAGTGAAGGCTACAGCAATGCAAGAGATGAGGAAAGCTCATACCTGCCGCTTCGTATATTTGACGAGGCATATCGGGAATCTTACAGATACTCAAGAGAAGCCGATAAAGGCTGGAGGCCGATATCTAAAATCAGCGGTCAAAAAGACCTGCTTCCTACCGAATACGATGACCTGCACAAGGCGGTATATAACCTCTACACTACAAATCCAATGGCAAAAGGGCTCATTGATTTAGTTACTAATTTCATTATTGGTGAGAGCTTAAATATAGTCTGTGATGATAAAAATACTCAAGAGGTTGTCGATGAGTTTAGTGCCGATGAGCATAATGACCTGGAATTTCGTAACGAAAGAATATTTTCAGAGTTAATTCTGTTCGGTGAGCAGTTTGTAGTTTGTTTTCCCAATTTTGAGGCAGGCAATATGCAGATAAGCCAGCTTGACCCGATTAATGTTGATTCTATTGCAACCCATAAAGATAATGCTGACAAGGAAGTCTTAATAATTATGAAGAAAGTTGAGACTGACAAGGGCAAACCAAAAGCATATATTGCCTGGGATATAATCCCGCAAAAAGATAATAAGTCAAGTAAGGTTGAGGCTTTCTCTTCTCAGGATAAATTAAATTACCTACCAAATGAGTTTTATGTTGGAGATACATTAAAGAACTTAGATAATTACGAGGTTGTAGAGAGTGCTTTTTGTTTTCACTACAAGATTAATGCGGTGACAGGCTCAAAACGTGGCTGGTCAGATTTAGCTACCAATGTAAACTGGATTGCAATATTTGATGAAGGACTGCTTAATGCAATGAGGCAAAGACGATTTAGGACTGCTTTTATATTTGATGTTACTGTAGATGGCGCCGGTAAACCTGAAATTGCTGCAAAGAATAAAGAAATAACCGATAACCCTCCGAAGCCTGGAACAGTAAGGGTACATAATGAAAAGGAAAAATGGCAGACAGTACAGCCTAATATGGATACAAAGGATATGGCCGAGGACTTGCATCAGGTTCTTATGCATGCAGGCAGGGCATTAAATATACCGGAGCATTATCTGGGTAGTGGTGGCGATGTCAATCGTGCTTCAGCTTCTGAAATGGGGCTACCTACAATAAAGTACATGAAAAGGCGACAGAAGTATTTTAAGGCAATACTCAACCAGATTATAAGAGTTGCAATCGATGTAAATATCTATGCTACAAAAGGCAAGCTGAGCGCTTCTTCCAAAATTGATTTTACAATTTTGAGGCAGGCAATATGCAGATAAGCCAGCTTGACCCGATTAATGTTGATTCTATTGCAACCCATAAAGATAATGCTGACAAGGAAGTCTTAATAATTATGAAGAAAGTTGAGACTGACAAGGGCAAACCAAAAGCATATATTGCCTGGGATATAATCCCGCAAAAAGATAATAAGTCAAGTAAGGTTGAGGCTTTCTCTTCTCAGGATAAATTAAATTACCTACCAAATGAGTTTTATGTTGGAGATACATTAAAGAACTTAGATAATTACGAGGTTGTAGAGAGTGCTTTTTGTTTTCACTACAAGATTAATGCGGTGACAGGCTCAAAACGTGGCTGGTCAGATTTAGCTACCAATGTAAACTGGATTGCAATATTTGATGAAGGACTGCTTAATGCAATGAGGCAAAGACGATTTAGGACTGCTTTTATATTTGATGTTACTGTAGATGGCGCCGGTAAACCTGAAATTGCTGCAAAGAATAAAGAAATAACCGATAACCCTCCGAAGCCTGGAACAGTAAGGGTACATAATGAAAAGGAAAAATGGCAGACAGTACAGCCTAATATGGATACAAAGGATATGGCCGAGGACTTGCATCAGGTTCTTATGCATGCAGGCAGGGCATTAAATATACCGGAGCATTATCTGGGTAGTGGTGGCGATGTCAATCGTGCTTCAGCTTCTGAAATGGGGCTACCTACAATAAAGTACATGAAAAGGCGACAGAAGTATTTTAAGGCAATACTCAACCAGATTATAAGAGTTGCAATCGATGTAAATATCTATGCTACAAAAGGCAAGCTGAGCGCTTCTTCCAAAATTGATTTTACAATAGAATTTCCGGACATTGATACTAAAGATAATCTTGCAATAGCACAGGCAGTATCACAGTTAGTGACTTCTCTTGTTGCTGCAAAAGATTCTGGCTGGATATCAAATAAGACTGCACAAAGATTGATGTTTAAATATCTTGGTGAGGAAAACACTCCAGAGGAAGAAGACAAATTAATCGATACTGAAAAAACTGATAAGGAGAAGGATTTAAAAACTAACGGTGATAAAGGCATAGTTACAAAAGACTACAAGAATGTAGATGTCAAGGAGGCATTGGGTGTCTGATGAAGCGGTATTTAAGGCGATATTTGGAGCAGGCAAAGATTTTGACATATATAATGACCAGTCAACAAAAGAGGTAATTGCACTTCTAAAT
>JAMCVO010000277.1 GCA_023475715.1 Actinomycetota bacterium | reverse complement strand
CAATAGTTTCAAATAAATAAATAAAATTTGTTTTTATAACAATTGTTATTATCGATTGTATTTTGCTATAATCTTTTACAATAATTATCAGGAAAGCTGAGAAAACAGAGTCATTTTTCATAAAGGATAAAATGAAAATATCGGAATTGCCAGAATTTGAATTGTCTCCCGAAGAACTTTTAAAAGTTGATGAAATAATAAGCAGAAATAAAAGCAAAAAGGGAGCTTTAATTCCGGTACTGCATGACATACAGAATGAACTAGGATTTTTACCATTTGAAGCTCAAAAAAAAGTAGCTACAGAATTGAATATTCCCGAAAAGGATGTTTATGGAGTTGCGACTTTCTATTCTTTTTTCTCTTTAACTCCAAGGGGCAAAAACGATATAAGGGTTTGTCTGGGAACTGCCTGTTTTGTAAAGGGAGGTAAAAAGATTGCTGAAAAAATTGAAAGAGAATTTGGTATTAAACCAGGGGAAACAACTGCAGACAGAAAATATTCTCTCCAGATAAACAGATGCCTTGGTGCCTGCGGAATAGGTCCTGTAGTGGTAATTAATGATAAAATTTATAAAAAGGTAAGTCCTGAAGAAATAATGAATCTGATTTATGACAATGAAAAATAAAGAGATTTTATAAAAGGATTTTATATTGGTAAAAGAAATTCTAAAAATAATTACTAAAAAAAATTTAGAAGATATAAAAGAGAAGATTTTAAAGGAAAGTTCTCCTAATGATAAAAATAAGAAATTTAAAATTACGGTTCATCTGGGAACCTGTGGAATAGCCTCGGGCGCTGAGTCCATTTCAAATGCGGTAAAGGAAGAAATAAACAAACGCTCCGGAAAAGATATAATATTTGCTGCTTCTGGCTGCGTTGGTTTTTGTTCTCTGGAACCGATGATGACAATTGAAAGTTTTAATTCTGAACCTGTAACATATCACAGTCTTGATATCGATAAGGTAAAAACAATATTTGATGTTCATATAAATAAGGGAGAAATAGTTTCTGAATTAGAACCCATAGTTAAAAATGCAGGCCTGGCTGACTTCTATAAATACCAGGAATCCCGGGTCCTCAGGAATAGAGGTAAAATAGATCCTTTTAAGATAACTGATTATATTGCACGTGATGGTTATCAGGGGCTGTTAAAAGCAATAACGATAGGGAACCCTGATGAAATTATTCAAATTGTTTCTCAATCGGGACTCAGGGGAAGAGGCGGAGCAGGATTTCCAACAGGAAAAAAATGGGAATTCTGCAGAAATGCTAAATCACCTGAGGGCATAAAATATGTGATTTGCAATGGCGATGAAGGAGATCCGGGTGCCTTCATGGACAGAAATCTTTTAGAATCTGATCCTCATTCGGTTCTTGAAGGAATGCTTATTGCTGCTTTGGTGATAGGCTCTGATAAAGGTTATGCATATGTAAGAGCCGAATATCCTCTGGCAATTGAAACTCTGACCCATGCTATAAATGCAGCAAAAGAGTATGGACTGCTTGGAGAAAATATTTTAGGAAGTAAGTTTAATTTTGATGTTGAAATATATCAGGGTGCTGGAGCATTTGTTTGCGGGGAAGAAACAGCTTTGCTCAGGTCAATAGAGGGTAAAAGAGGAATGCCCAAGCCAAAACCACCGTTTCCTGCCAATGAAGGGCTTTATCGCATGCCTACCCTAATAAACAATGTTGAAACTTTCTCCAATATTCCCCAGATAATTTTAAATGGGGCAGATTGGTTTAATAAAATTGGTACCCAAACCAGTAAAGGAACCAAAATATTTGCTTTGACCGGTGCAGTAAACAATGTCGGTCTAGTGGAAGTACCTATGGGAATATCGCTAAGGGATATTGTTTTTAAGATTGGCGGTGGGATAAAAGGAGGAAAGAAGTTCAAAGCAGTTCAGATAGGAGGACCTTCCGGGGGCTGTGTACCGGAAAAATTTCTTGATGTCCCGATAGATTATGAGAAAGTCAAAGAAATTGGAGCAATATTGGGTTCAGGGGGCATGATAGTTTTGGATGAAGATACCTGTATGGTAGATCTCTCAAGATATTTTATGGATTTTATCCAGGAAGAATCATGTGGTCAGTGTGTTCCCTGCAGAATTGGTACAAAAAGAATGCTGGAAAAATTGGAAGCCATAACTTATGGTAATGGCAAATCAGGAGATATTGAAGAATTAAAAAGATTGAGCAATGCAATAAAGGAAACTTCACTGTGCGGTTTGGGTAAAACCGCTCCAAATCCTGTACTTGCAACTATTCAGTATTTCGAGGAAGAATATGCTGAACACATAAAAGAAAAAAAGTGCCCTGCTGTTGCATGCAAAGAGATGATATCTTCGCCTTGTCAGCATACCTGTCCAATTGATACAGAAGCTCCTGGGCAAGATCCTGAAGTGTGCAATGGGAGATTTGAGGAAGCTTTTAATATAATACTTAAAGATAATCCTTTACCATCTGTTTGTGCAAGGGTATGTCATCATCCATGTGAATATAAATGTGAAGCGGGGAAGTGGGGCAGTCCTATTGCTATAAGAATGCTTAAAAGAGCTGCCACAGACTATGTTTTGAAGAATGGAGTTTACCCTCCTGTAAAAAAGGAAGGCAAAGCGGACAGAGGGAAAGTGGCAATAATAGGCTCAGGCCCATCGGGATTAACGGCAGGTCATGCTCTTGCCAATATGGAGTACGATGTTACAATTTTTGATGACCAGGAAGTTCCGGGCGGTGCTCTTGCATCTTATATTCCAAAATACAGACTACCGAAAGACATACTTAATCTCGACATAAAAAACATAGAAAATGCCGGTGTAAAAATTCAGACAAAAACTAAAATAGGGAAAGATATGCCATTTGCCAGACTTTTAAGTGAATATAAAGCTGTATATATAGCAGCAGGTGCCGGCAGGTCGAAAAAAATGAATATTCCAAATGAAGATGCAGCCGGTGTACTTGATGCTCTTGAATTTCTAAAAGATGTAAATCTTTCCAAAAAAGTAAATATAGGCAGGTATGTGGGAGTTGTCGGCGGCGGTAATACCGCAGTAGATGCTGCAAGAGCTGCTAACAGGATTAAGGATTGCCTCAAGGTTACATTAATTTACAGAAGAACTAAAAATGAGATGCCTGCACTTGAAGAAGAAGTAGAAGCTCTTATAGAAGAAGGAATTGAAATTCAATTTCTATCTAATCCGACGAAAATTATAACCGAAAACGGAAAAATTACCGGGGTTGAATGTATAAAAATGCAGTTAGGGCAGTTAGATAAAAGCGGGAGAAGAAAACCTGTTCCGGTAGAGAGCTCAGAATTTATTATTAATCTTGATAATCTGATAGTTGCAGTTGGTGAGGAACCAGATCTGGATTTTCTTAAAGGTGCTGCTGATATAGAGATATCCGGATGGGGCACGATAATGGTAAATCCTGAAACCTTAGCTACAAACATACCCGGCGTATTTGCGGGAGGAGATGTGGTGACAGGTCCGGATACTGTAATACAGGCAATGGCTCATGGTAAGATTGCTGCAGAAATGATAGATAAATATTTGCAGGGGAAAAGCTTAATCAGAGAATATAAGGTTACAAGACCATCGCTATATTATCCTCCTTTGGAATTGCATGATCAGAAAATACAGGAACAGACAAGACCGTTAATACCATGTCTTTCTCTTAAAAGCAGGGTAAAAAATTTTAACGAGGTCAGCCTTAATATTACGGAGGAAGAATCAATAAAAGAAGCAAGACGATGTTTGAGATGCGACCTTGAAACTGAAGATGCAAAAAAAGCATTGAGGGCATAAGTTCACGGCATTTGGAGACAGAATGATAAAAAGTGAAAAAACAACAAAATTGTCTGAGGAAAATAAAACCTTGAACATAACAATAAACGGGGAAGCATATCAGGCTTCCCCTCAGAAAACAATTTTAGAGACTGCAATTGAAAATAATATTTTCATTCCAAACCTATGTTATGATCCAAGATTGAAACCGCAGGGTGCATGCAGATTATGCCTTGTTGAGATTGAGGGAATGTCTGAAGCAGTTGCCTCATGTGTTACAAGAGTTGCTGACGGTATGAAAATAACCACAAATTCTTCTCATGTAGATGAGCTTGTCAGATTAAATCTTGAGCTGATTATCTCTGATCATCCTTTGGATTGCATGACATGTGAATCCTGCGGCAATTGCACACTTCAGGATCTTGCTTATAAATATAATATAAAGGAAACAGCACTTAAGGGTGAAAGGCACGAAAAAAAGATACTGGAGGATAATCCGTTTATATACAGGGACAATGAAAAATGCATACTATGCGGACGATGTATCAGAATGTGTGACAATGTCATAGGTGCCAATGCAATAGGTTATGCCGGGAGAGGTTTTGAATGTGAAGTGGTGCCTGCTTTTGATAAATCCCTTAAGGAAACAGATTGTGTTTTTTGCGGAAACTGTGTATCAACATGTCCGGTTGGCGCTTTGCAGGAAAAACCTTATTTAAAAAATTCAAGATTTTGGGAAATAACAATAGTAAAAACCGTTTGTCCTTACTGTGGAGTAGGATGCACTATAAATTTGCATATGAAGGATGGCAGGATTGTAAGAGTTTCATCAGATATCGGCAAAAATGTAAATCAGGGGAATTTATGCGTAAAGGGAAGATTTGGCATTATAGATTTTGTTAATAGCGATAAAAGACTTACGGCTCCACTTATTAAAACTAATGATGGCGGATTTAAAGAAATAAGCTGGACTGATTCGATAAATTTTGTTGCTGATAAGCTGCTGGACATAAAACAAAAACATGGTGCAGATTCAATTGCCCTTTTAAGCTCTGCAAAATGCACAAATGAGGAAAATTTTCTGTTTTCAAAATTTGCCCGGGCTGGTATAGGAACTAATAATATTGATCACTGTGCAAGACTTTGTCATGCATCTACAGTAACAGGGCTTGTGAAGACCTTTGGAAGCGGAGCCATGACAAATTCAGTAGATGATATAAGGTATTCAGATGCTGCAATCATAATCGGATCAAATACAACAGAGGCACATCCTGTAATTGGCTATGAGATAACAAGGTGTGTAATTGAAAACGGCCTCAAACTTATTGTGATTGATCCGAGAGAAATACCAATAACAAAATATGCATCGATACATCTGAAACAGTATCCCGGAACGGATATAGCTGTCCTGCTTGGCATTATGAATGTAATTTATAATAACAATCTTCAGGATAATGAATTTATTGAAAACAGAACTGAAGGTTTTGATGAATTAATTAAAATTTTTAATTCATACACCCCAAAAAAAGTTGAGGAAATTTCGGGTGTTGATAAGAATAAATTGATTGAAGCAGCAAAAATTTATGGTTCTGCAAAAAATGCATCAATCTTTTATTCCATGGGAATTACACAGCATTCATGCGGAACCAATAATGTAAGTACGGTTGCAAACCTTGCCATGATGACAGGCAATATAGGCAGAAAAGGTGCCGGAGTCAATCCCTTAAGAGGCCAGAACAATGTGCAGGGTTCCTGTGATATGGGTGCTCTTCCTGATTATTTAAGCGGTTATAAAATTGTTGAAGATAATTCAGAAAGACAAAGATTTGAGAAGAAATGGGGTAAAGTTTTGCCTTCCGGGACCGGACTTACAGTAACGGAAATAATCGAAGGGGCATCTTCAGGAAAAATTAAAGCTTTATATATTATGGGCGAAAATCCTATGTTGAGCGATCCTGATATTTTACATGTCGCAAAAGCTCTTAAGAATCTTGAATTTATTGTTGTGCAGGATATTTTTCTGACTGAAACAGGTGAATTTGCTGACGTGGTTCTGCCCGGGGCTTGCTTTGCGGAAAAAGATGGCACATTTACCAATACTGAAAGAAGAGTTCAAAGGGTAAGGAAAGCATTAAATCCGCCGGGGCAGGCAAAGGAAGACTGGAAAATAATCTGTATGATGTCTGAAGCAATGGGATACACCATGAAATATAATAATACCGGAGAGATAATGGATGAAATTGCAGAACTCACACCTATATATGGCGGGATCAGCTATGAACGTCTTGAAAGCGGTGCATTGCAGTGGCCGTGTAATAATCAGACTGATAATGGAACAAAAATTCTTCATATCGATAAGTTCACCAGGGGTAAGGGACGGTTTATTCCAGCTGAATACAGCCCGCCTGTTGAAAATCCTGATAAAAAATATCCGTTTATATTAACTACCGGAAGATTACTTTATCAGTTCCATACCCGCACAATGACCGGGAAAGTAAAAGGTTTAAATGAAATAGCTCCAATGAATATTGCTCATATAAACACCGAAGATGCAAAAAAGCTTAATATTAACAGCGGTGACAGGATTATTTTAGAATCAAGAAGGGGTTCCATAATTTCAGATGTTATCGTAAATTCAAAAATTAAAGAGGGTGTTGTGTTTATTCCTTTTCATTTCGCTGACTCTCCGGCCAATAGGCTTACCAATCCTGTTGTTGATCCGAAAGCTAAAATACCTGAATTTAAAGCATGTGCTGTAAGAGTTACAAAAGTTGTTTGAATATAACTTCCTAATGAAATTTTAACAATCAGCATCTCATGATTAATAATTTTAGGAAGCATTTCCAATTTCATGATAGAGACAAAAGCAAGGTGCAATAATCATAGGCTTAGGTGTATCGAAAACACGCAAACTTTGCCCCAGCGAGTTAAAGTTTGCTCTGATTTCAGGCTTCGCTCTCCTCTCTAAATAGAGGAACCTTGCCCGCTCAGCCTTCAAAAGGTTTTCTCAACACATAAGCCTCCGATTAAATAATTTGTTTCCAATAATTAAAAGTAATTGCTAACATAACTTTAATTATTAAGTGATTCACATGTAAAAACTTGGAAATAGGGAAAAAAGTAAAAATTAAAAAAATAAGAGCTTCTACAGGCAGTGAAATATTGCAGGACATAATACCTGCTGAGCTGCTTTTAACGATAGTTTTAAATAATAATATTATTTCCATTATTTCTTGCTCACCCCAAAGCTTAATTGAACTTACCATAGGTTATCTGATTAATAACGGATATATCGAAAAATATTCAGATATAAATATTATAAATTTTTGCCAGGATTTTCTGATGAAAAAAAAGAGCCAATCTATATTAAATGCACAGGTAGAAGTAAATTGTAAAAACATTGATATAAAGGGGCTAGAAAATTTAAAGTTTATTTCATCAGCATGCGGAAGTATGGATGAATTTATATTACAAAAAAAGTTAAACCGTATTAAAAGCGGTATTAAGGTCAGCCCGGAAGTTATTTTAAAATTAAATCTTGAAACGGTAAACCAGCAGAATTATAAAAAAGAATTCGGGGGCCTTCACAGTGCGGCATTGTTTGATGGTGATGGGAAAATTATAAATCTGATGGAGGATATTGGCAGGCATAATTGTATAGATAAAATTACAGGTTACATGCTGATCAACAAAATAGAGTTTTCAGATAAAATAATATTTACAACCGGCAGACTGAGTCTGGATGTGGTTTATAAAATTTGCAGAATGTCTGTTCCGATAATAGTTACTAATTCCTCAATTACTCATAGCGCAGTTCAAATGGCAAAAAAAATGAACCTGACTGCAATTGGCTATGCAAGAGGCGGCAGATTTAATATTTATTCTAATCCAGACAGGATAATTAAATAATGAAAGATAGTATTATAATCAAGCTAATTATATAAAAATTGAGCTTTAAATGATGTGTAATATAAATAATGATATTGAAATATAAAATTTATAAATATTAAATAGTAAAGTGAGCATTAATTTAAAAACAAATCTTACCGGGATTTTA
>JAMCVO010000663.1 GCA_023475715.1 Actinomycetota bacterium | reverse complement strand
TGATGTAGAAGATAATGGCATCGGGTTTGGAATCTTCTAAGTAAATAGAACGGCTCATAGAATTATAACGTCTCTCCTTGTGAATGAAATTCTTTTTCTTTGTTTCGCTGCTTTCATCTCTAGTAATAGAAATCGTTAGCTTCCCATCATTGAGTTCAACGTTGATGTCTTTTTTATCTACACCTGGCATTTCAGCTTCAATAAGGTATTCTTTGCCATTATCTTCTACATCAACTTTAAAAGTATCATAAGTGAGGGTTCTTCTAAATGGCCAATCATTTGAAAAAAAGTCATCAAGCAAGTTGTAGAAGTCCCCAATACCAGTATTGGTTGAAATTTCTTTGTTTTTTCTGTTAAAAGGTACTAATCCAGCCATAATTAACAACTCCTTTTCGTATTATTTTGTTAGCACTCTATAATGATGAGTGCTAATTATTATATATCATAGAATTGTATTAGTGTCAATACTTTTAAAAAAATATTTAAAACAAATTGAAGTATAATAATAAAACTTAACTTGCGTCGAGTTGATAAAGAATTAATACATAGTTTAAGGAAGGTAAGAACAAACTAATTACGAAATTATTTAGCGTGTTTTATGAGAAAAGGTCTATCTAAACAATTCCTATGTTTTTCATCTACTCGCTACATAGTTTGTAATTATTAAGAGAAAAACCAGGGAGGAACTTTATGTTGGATTGGATTTTTTTCTATACCTATTAAATACGAAGGGAATACGTTTATCAGAAGATAAACTGTACTTTTTAGAATTAGATGATTGGCTAAAGAATGAGTTTTTAACTTGGGAATGGTGGATATTAGTCTGTTTTTTAGTTGGACCTTGGGTTATATGGGCTAAACTCATTAAAAGAGACATTATTTTAGAAATTTTGTTATTTGGTACCATAATTATCATAACAACAACCTTATTAGATGTAGTTGGTTTACAATATAGGTTTTGGGATTATCCAATTGCATTCCTACCTATTATTCCCAGGGCCTTTCCTTTTGATTTTTCAATGGTACCTGTAGCTTACATGTTGTTATATCAATATTTTAGAAGATGGAAATCTTTTATTTTAGCCCAGATCATTATGGCACTAACATATGCCTATATAGGTGAACCCTTTTGCGAGTGGGTCAAACTTGTTAATTATTTAGAGTGGAGATACAGATATTCATTCATATATTACATCATTGTTGGAATTGTAACTCGAGCTTTAATACTAAAACTAGCCTCTTTATCTAAACCTCAAGATCTTACAACTAAGTAAAATTTAAATTGGAGGAAAAAACTTTGGAAGAAGTCAATATTGGTTTACTGACGATCAAAGTCATCGTTGGTTTTGCAACTTTATTTTTTATCATTATCATAACAGGCAGAACATCCATCTATCAGTTAACCCCGTTTCACTTAGTTTTTGTGTTAGTACTTGGAGATTTTTTAGGAAATACCATTTATGAAGATAAGGTAGGGATTTTTCATTTTTTATATGCCATCGGATTGTGGACGTTTCTTATGTTGGGAATAGAGTTTATGACTCTAAAAAATAAATCGACACGTTCTCTCTTATTAGGCAATCCTAACATCATCATTCGAGATGGTGTTATGGACAGAAAGTTACTTACAAAGAACAAATTGGATGTAAATCAAGTATTGAGTATACTCCGTCAAAATAATGTCTTTTCAGTTCGCGAAGTCAAATACGGTATATTGGAAGCTAATGGGCAAATAAGTTTATTATTAAAATCCAAGTATCAAAAACCAGACAAGCAAGATCTCAATCTTCCAGAAAGTCCAGTAGACCTCCCAACATCGTTAATTATAGATGGGGAAATTTTATGGGATAATTTACATGAACTCGGATTTGATCAACAGTGGTTAGATAACCAATTAACTACCAATGGATATGATAATGTAAAGCGTATACTTTACGCAGATTGGCGAGAGAGTGAAGGCATACATGTAAGTCCTAAATAAAATTTGTTAGGATAAGAGCACATCAATAGACTGGAGTTGAACTAGAGATGGACATTATACTATAAAAGATGAAGTTTAGAGAGTCTATTCTCTATTACTGCGGGTAAAAGTAATTGGTGCAGGTTTAAGTCAGGGTAGAATACTATTAAATGCAGTCGTGGCTAGTGGGTATCTATATTGCATGGTACTGCTGGGTAACAGAATTATTTAGGCAAAAAAGGGCATAATGTTTTATAGATAGTTAATTTTATAGCTATAAATATCCTGTAGTCTTAATTCCTCAAAGCCTTTAAAATATAGGCAAGTTAACTATCTATAATAAAGGAAGTGTAATAATGCCAAATGTGTTCTCAAAAATACTAAACCTTTTTAAATACACTAGACCAATGAATAATGAGGGCGGGTTCGAATTACTGGAAGACAAATATGAAATTGATAGGACCGAGAAGGTTGATTCCTCTGAATATGAAAAGGACCAAAAGCAAAATGAGCAGAAAGACAAAAATCAAAATAAAGTATCACAAATTATAAAACCAGTTAAAGTTGAACAATGGAATAGGGAGAAGAATAGTAGCCTAAATAAGTCTAGTCACTCTAAAAATATGTCTTCAGCTACCGTTTTCAAAGACATAGCTTCCAATAAAAAATATATTGAAGAAATCTTTAGTATGCCTAGAAATCAGGATGTTATTATCAGGGAATTTAAAATGGCAAGAAAAACAAAAGCTTTTCTGGTCTTTGTTGATGGTATGGTTGATAAAACGTCTGTAAATCAATTTGTACTTCCTCAATTGATGAACCCTGATAATTTTAATGATTTTTCTGGCACTTGCCCAATTGACTATATCATGGATAATGTGTTGTCAATATCGCAGCTTACAAAGGCTACAGACTTTATTAAGATCAAGCCTCAAATCCTTAATGGTCTGTCGGTCTTGTTTATCGATAAATGTTCAGAAGCACTAATGATGGAAACGCGGGGATTTGAAAAAAGAAACATTGACAGGCCTATTACAGAACAGGTAGTAAAGGGATCACAAGAGGGATTTACAGAGAACTTGAGGACGAATATTACCTTGCTCCGAAGAATAATAAAAAATGAAAAGCTTATCACTGAAATTATCCCGGCTGGAAAATTAAATAAAGTCAACAGCGCAATACTATACATTGAAGGGATTACTAACCCGAAAATAGTGGAAGAGGTGCGTCGACGCATTAGCAAAATTGACACTGACTTTATTGCTGGTAATGGTATGCTAGAGCAGTTAATTGAAGATAATTATCTCATGCCATTTCCGCAGGTTGTTTCCACTGAGAGACCGGATAGAGCTGCATCTTTTTTAGTCGAAGGACAGGTAGTGATTATAACAGAAGGCGATCCCTTTGCTATGGCTGCTCCGGTGACTTTTTACAGATTATTTCACTCCTCTGAAGATTCGATGCTGAGATGGCAATATGGTACCTTTTTGAGAATAATCAGATTTATTGGGGTCATGTCAGCCTTGCTGATTCCGGGACTGTATGTTGCCTTAGTGTTGTATCACCATCAAATGATTCCAACCCCTTTCTTGGAGTCAATCATAAAGTCCAGGGAGGCTGTTCCCTTTCCAACAATTGTTGAACTTCTGCTAATGGAAATTGCCTTTGAATTGGTCCGTGAAGGTGGTGTTCGAATACCTGGTGTGATTGGTCAGACATTAGGTATTGTTGGTGCTTTGATTTTAGGGCAGGTAGCAGTACAAGCGGGGCTTGTTAGTCCAATTCTAATTGTAATAATTGCTTTAACAGGCTTGGGTAGTTTCACCATGCCTAATTATTCTATGGCTTTAGCAGTTCGTATAATACGGTTTATCTTTGTTATTGGGGGAGCAATAGCAGGTTTTTATGGAATATCTCTTGCTTTTACTCTAATTGCATCAATGGCATGTTATATGAAATCTTTTGGTGTGCCTTTCTTGGCACCCGTTGCACCTAGCGCAAAGATTAATCCAGATTCAATCATTCGTCAACCCCTATTTAACCAAAGTATGCGCTCAGACCCTTTCAACACACCGAACAGAAAAAGAAATGACAAAAATCAACGAGGTGATGATGAATGATAAAGGATGGTAAGTTTGGAGTCCATGAAACCATAGCTTTATTAACAATAACTATATCAGCAAAGGTGTTTTTTTCCAGTCCTTCTGTAGTCGTAGCTAAAGTAGGAACAGCTGGCTGGTATATGACGCTCATATCTGCATTTGTTGCATTTTTAGCTACCGTTTTATTAATAAGGCTTTTATCGATATATCCTAACAAAACATTAATGGAGATATATGAAATTGTATATGGAAAAGTAGTGGGGAAAATACTCTCGTTGATTTTATTCGCATCAATTCTTATTACTATTGTTGCAAATAGCAGAGAATTTATTGAAGTAATGAAGGTATACGACCTTCCTCAAAGTCCTCCAAGCTATCTTTTAATATTATTATTTTTGGCAGTAAGTGTTTTGGCTTACTTGGGACTTGAAACAATAGCGCGGTTTTCCAAGCTAATGGCTTTTTTTCTGCTATTAGTGTATATTTCGGTGTTGGTATTGTCCATGAAGTTATATGAACCCCATCGCCTTTTCCCCATTCTTGGATATGGATTAGATACAACAGTGCTCTCAGGGATTCAAAGATCCTCGGCATATGGTGAAATAATTATTATTGGAGTGATAATTGGTTCGCTTCATGGCTTAAAGCATGCGAAACGAGCGGCTTATTTAAGTTTAATCATCTCTGCTTCTATAATAACTACAGCATTACTAGCATTTACCCTTGCTTTTCCTTATTATACAGGAGAGGAGATTACGGCTCCGATTTATTTGATGGCTACGCTTATTGAATATGGAGAGTTTATACAAAGAATCGAACCTTTATTCTTTTTCCTATGGAATATAAGTACAGTTATATCTGTAGCAGCTTTATTTTATGTTCTGATTATCATATATGCTTATATATTTGAGCTGGACGACAAAAGGCCAATAATAATACCTTTAGGGATTATCGTTATTTTTCTAGCTTTAGTTCCTCAAAACATTGTTCAACTTACAATTGGCATGGTGAATATGATTAGGAGCTATGGTTGGGCTTTTTACTTTATACCTCCTGTGCTTACTCTTGCGATAGCTAAGATAACAAAGAGATATGGAGGTAGTACTCAATGAAGAAAAAAATCCTTTTAATTATTAACATAATAATGCTAATGGTAACTTTGACCTCCTGTTATGATGCTAGAGAGGTTACTTCAGCTAATTTTGTACAAATCATTGGCATTGATCATGGTGTCACAGACAAATGGAGAATTACTGTAAAAGTTCCAATTATGCAAAACGAAGGCGGTAGTTCAGGTAAAGGTAGCGAATCGTCACAGCAAACACAAACCAAAATAATAACAATTGATGCACCATCCTTCCATGGAGGGATTAACTTATTAAACACGAATATACCCCAAAGACTAGACTTTAGTCATGCTGTATTACTAGTGATTTCTGAAGAGCTTGCACAAAGTGGTTTAGTAGGGGAATATATTACCCCACTCATTCGTTTTAAAGAAATAAGAAGAACCTTAAACGTTATAGTTGTACAGGGAAGCGCTGAAGAATTTGTTGAAAAGACAGAAACATATACTGGAGGTAGCCTTTCATGGACAGTTACATCTTTATTGAAGCAAGGAGAAAATACGGGTTTTTTTCCTAAAATATCAATGAATGATTTTTATGATGGAATTAAGTCAACTTATAGACAGCCTGTTCTACCTTTAGGGAGTGTGTACAATAAAGGAGAGTTTAAAGAAGATGGGAAACCGTTTAATATGGAATTTAACAACACAGGGCAATATTTTGCCGGAGACACGCCAAGGAAGGGTGGAAATTCTATCGAATTGCTTGGAAGTGCCTTGTTTGATAAAGATAGAATGGTTGGTAAACTGAATGGTCATGAAACAAGAATGATGATGTTAATTAGAGGAGAATTCAAAAAAGGTATATTCACAATTCAAGATCCTAAGGATTCTAAGTGGGTAATACCTATTGATACAAGACTTTCAAGGAAACCGGATGTAAAAATCTATTTTGATGATGGCAGACCAATAATAAACCTTGAAATCAAAACGGAAGGAGATATTTTAGCAGTTCAAAGTGAGATTAATTATGAAAATGAAAAAATGCTAACCATAATTGAAAATAAAATGATAGAATATCTGGAAGACAGCATCAATAGTGTTATTGACAAATGTCAATCGCTAAAAATAGATGCATTTAATTTTGGTAGATCGGCAGTCATGCATTTTTTGACCATTAATGAATGGGAGAATTATAACTGGAATGAAAAATTCAAGGAAGCAAAAGTAGAGGTTAAGGTAGATTTCAAAATCAAGAGAACTGGAGGGCTCCTTAAAACTTCAGATAACAATGTGAGGGATGAATAAAAAAATGAACATGTTTATTATGATGCTTATTATTGGTATGGTAGTCTACCCACTAAGCTATACAAACTATAATTTGTCTATTAAAAATAGGTTAGGTGCGTTAGGCATGCTGCTTTTAATAGTGGCTACACTTGTGATATCTAGTTATGCTCTATTTTTTGTGGGTAATTAATAAATTAGGAGGTTAAGAATATGAAGATTGACAATGAATGTTGCTGTGGGTGCAATACACAAAAAATAGAACAAACTAAGGATAATTGTCCAGTTTGCAGTAATGAAGGGGTTTCCGTTAGCAAGGTGACCGTAGAACACTTAGTAACAGACAATTATCGCAAAGCCGTTGAGGGAGACCAATATAAGATTTGCATGAATGAAGATTGTAATGTTGTCTACTATAACGTGGATAATGGAATCAAATTCTTAAAAGATCAAGTTAGATTTCCTATCTGGTTTAAGAATGATGCAAATCCTAAGTATGCATGCTATTGTAGTAAAGTTACGGAGGAACAAGTAATTGAGGCTGTAATTAAACACGGTGCAAAAACAGTAAAAGAAGTGAATGCCATAACTGGGGCTATGAAAGATTCTAATTGTAAAGAAAACAATCCGCTGGGGTTATGTTGCCATAAAATTATTCAGGAAGCTATTGATAAAGGATTGACTATGAAATTTAAAAAAATAGAGAAAAAATATTGACAAGTAAAAATAAATGGTGTATAAAATAATTAAAGTTAGCACTCGTTAGTCGAGAGTGCTAACAAAAAAATTAAAAAAATGTAAAGGAGTGATTATCATGGCAGGATTAATTCCATTCAACAGAAAACGAAATGATTTGATGAACATTGGTTTTGATGATTTTTCCAACATGCTTGATGACTTTTTTACAGGCAGTTGGCCAGTCCAAAGAAGTTTAGCGGCAGATACATTTAAAATTGACATTCAAGACAACGATACAGAATATATAATAGAAGCTGAACTTCCAGGAGTAAAGAAAGAAGATGTAGAAATTACATTGAATGAAGGAAGACTCAATCTTTCTGTTAAGAAAGAGGAAGTTTCAGAAGACAAGAGCAAAAAATTCATTCATCGAGAGAGAAGATATGCTCAAATGTCACGAAGCATACTGCTTGCAGATTCAAATGATGAAGGGATTCAAGCAAAATTAGAAGAAGGCGTATTGACAATTAAAGTGCCTAAAAAGGAACAAGTTGACACTTCAAAACGCATTATGATCGAGTAATATACAAAAGCACACTGATAATTGATATCAGTGTGCTTTTGTATGTTAGAAAACTTAAACTATATAAGATTTTAATGCTAAATTTAAGCATAATGTTTCTAATGTTTTTTTGGTATGGAAAAAAAGGAAATTGCTATTATGTGGGCAATGCGAAAACTGGGCTACAGTGAAGAACAAACTCAACAAGTATTAGATCTAGCAGATCGGAATAGCAC
>JAMCVO010000018.1:4701-7911 GCA_023475715.1 Actinomycetota bacterium | reverse complement strand
GACAGATATTGTCATAGAAAAGGCGAATAAAAATAATATAGCAGTTGCCGCAAGCAGACATTGTAATCATATAGGCAGGTTAGGTTCTTATACGCAAAGAGTTGCGCAAACAGGGCTTTTTGGTTTTGCAGCAGTTAATAGCTCACGGCATGGCCATTTTGTGGCGCCCTTTGGTGGAGCAGAGGGAAGACTGGCTACAAACCCATTAAGCTATGCGGTACCCACCAAAGGTGATCCTATATTGCTGGACACCTCTACCTCTATGGTGTCAGAAGGAAAAATAAGAGTGCTGATGCATCAGGGTAAAAAGCTGCCGGAAAATTGTATTCTAACATCAGATGGCAGGCCAACCAATATACCCGAAGAGTTCTACAAACCAAAAAAGGGTACGATTCTTCCATTTGGCGGTGAGATGGGTTATAAAGGTTTTGGACTGGGGTTGCTGGTAGAAATATTAGGTTCTACATTTTCGGGCGTCGCATTAACACCGGATGGCGAAAAAGACGAATACATTAATGGCTTTTTCATAATGGCAATCAACCCGGAAGTTTTTGGTATTGAAAAAAATGAAATAATTAAAAACATGGAAGCTCTTAAGAAATATATAAAATCTGCAAAGCAAGCGCAAGGCTCAAAAGGTATTTTTATGCCGGGTGAGCTGGACTTCAATACAAGAACTGAAAGATTGACAGATGGAATAGAAGTTGCAAATGAAACATGGAAACAAATTGCTAATGCAGCAAAGCTGTTTAATGTAGTTTTATAGACTATTTAAAAAGTTCAGTGCCAGGCAAGGCATAATATAACTGTTTTTGAATAAGTTCTCAGAGGAAACCAAAATGATTATTGATGCTCATGTACATATATTTGAGAAGATCCGCGGGAAAATTAAAAATGGTAATACAACAAATGACATGTGGGGTACAGTTAAATGCGGCAATGATTTGATACAGGTTCTTCCTCCTTACAATAATAAAACTCAATTCAAAGACGAAGCTCTGGTTAAATATATGGAATATGAAAAAATTGATAAAGCGGTTTTGCAGCAAGGATGTTTTTGGAGCAACCAAAACCAGCTTATTAAGCAGGCGCTTATTGATTATCCTGATAAGTTCGCAGGGGCAATGTATATAGAGCCCTGGAGGAAAAATGCCAGAAAATATTTTGAGGAAAACATTATATACTTTAATGCCTTAAAGTTAGAAATATCAGTTCCAACAGGCTTTTCAGGTTGGAAAACTAATTTTAAGCTAACTGATTATATGTGGCTTTACGAGGAACTTGCAAAGAGAAATAAGGCACTTGTTTTAGATCTGGGTGTTGCAGGATCCAGTTCATATCAGACAGATGCGGTTAAACAAATCATTGATAAGTATGGTGATATTAGTATAGTAATTTGCCATCTTGGTCAGCCGAGATCGTATTATCTTGATGACCCGATATTGTTAGCCGAGTGGAAAAAACAAATCGAGCTTGCAAAATATGGAAATGTAGCATTTGATACTTCTTCGCTTAGCGCATATTTCTTTTCTGAGACTTATCCGCATATTTCAGGAGAAAAATTTTTTAATATGGCACTGGAAATTACAGGACCTAAAAGAATTATGATGGGAACGGATATGCCCGGCAACTCAATATATGCGACATACAAGCAAATGATTTATTTACCAAAAATTTATGGAAACCATATAGGGTTGAATGAAGAGGAAATAGCGGATATTATGGGAAATAACGCTGAGAAAATTTATTTTAATAAGCAAAAATAGAGACAACATTTAAGAAGCAATGAATTCAAGAGAAAGAATGTTGTTAGCATTAAACCATAAGCAAGGAGATAGAGTGCCCTTGGATATCGGTGGCATGGCTCAATCGGGGATGCATCATAAGGCATATACAGCATTGCGGGAATATTATGGTTTGGAAAGAAAAGATCCGGAGTTGATTAATATTATCACTCAGGCGGTGCATATTGATGAAGAATTAATGGATAAAATGGGTACAGACG
The DNA here is from genome assembly GCA_023475715.1 of Actinomycetota bacterium. Next base: position 5,906 of record JAMCVO010000018.1, on the reverse strand, counting down.
CCAGAGTTGTTTATGGTAAATGGGCAAGCCCGGAAATTAATATTCCTAGGATAGAAGGTAATTACAAAGTCTTTGAAAATGAATTTGCAATTGGTTTTAAAATGCCTGTAGATGGTGGCTTATATTACGATATAGCATCGCACCCACTTGATAAAAATGATTTTCAGGAAGCATTATCAAGCTATAACTTTCCTAATCCTAATGAGGATTGGCGCTTTGACATGCTTATTCACGATGCGAAGGCGGCAAGAGCGAGGGGGAAGCTTACTGTATTAATGGGCATGTGCCCCGGTGTTTACGAGGTAGGTACATGGCTGAGGGGTTTTGAAAGGTATTTAATGGATATGCTAACAGAACCAGAAAATATTGATAAATTAACAAATATTTTGAGCGAAATGAAAGCACAGTATTGGGAAAAGGCACTGTCTATTGTCGGAGATTATATAGATGTTATAAATGAAGCGGATGATATAGCATCCCAAAAATCTCTTATGTTTTCGCTTGAAATGTACCGGAAGTTGATTAAACCTTATCATGCCAGAATTTTTAGCAGGGCGAAAAAAACTGCTCCGCATATTAAATGCATGTTACACTCTTGCGGTGCTGTCCGTGAATTAATTCCTGATTTAATAGAAGCAGGCATAGAGATATTAAACCCTGTGCAGTATAGTGCAGACGGTATGGATTTAAAGTTTTTAAAGAAAAACTTCGGCAAGGATATAATATTTTGGGGCGGCGGGATTGATACTCAAAGTGTTCTGCAAAATGGTACAGTTTGTGAAATTAAGAATGAGATTAAGAAAAATATTGAGATATTAGGCGCAGGTGGTGGTTTTATTTTCAGTCCTGTGCATATTATTCAGCCTGGCGTTCCACCGGAAAATATAGTTGCCATGATAGAGGCAGTACAGGAATTTGGGATATATTAATTGGGCATCTGAAACATTTATTTCTGCTCATAAGTGAAAAATTGTTTAACAATTAAAATTTAAATGAAAAACATTATGCAATATTAAACCCATTTTTTGAAATTTAATGGAATAATAAAAAGGACATAGGTGGTGAGTAAGATTATGGATACAGAATTAAGGGGAAAAAATGTACTTGTAACAGGTGGAGCAAGCGGAATTGGACTGGGAATTAGTAAAGTTATTGCAAAAGAGGGAATGAATATAGCTATTGCAAGCAGAAATAAATGTTTCAGA
>JAMCVO010000018.1:0-4691 GCA_023475715.1 Actinomycetota bacterium | reverse complement strand
TATTCTGATCTTTGCAGACTTAAGCAAAGAAGAAGGCATAGAAAAAATGGTTAATGAAGCTGTTTCAGGGTTTGGGTATCTTGACGCTTATGTTAATAATGCTGCATGGACCTGGCATCAGCCCATAACAAAAATTACAAATGAAGCCTGGCAAAACACTATGAATACCAACTTAAAGTCGTGTGTATTTGCCTGCAAGGAAATAACAAAGCATATGATAGCTCGAGGAAAGGGCGGAAATATTATTATTATTGGTTCTACTGTGCGTTTTTTTCCTGTATTTAAAGAAACTTGTTATAGGATATCTAAAGTGGGTTTAAAAGTTTTCATGGAACAATTAGCTATTGAAATGGCACCTCATGGCATCAGAGTAAATATGGTGACACCAGGACACTTTGTAACCAGAATGACGGCAAATATTCCGCAGGAAGTAGTTGAAGAAATAAAAAGAATTACTCCTTGCGGTAGAACAGGTGATCCTATGGAAATAGGGAATGCTGTTGCATTTTTACTTTCAGATGTATTAAGCGGTTTCACATATGGTGCGGACCTGGTTATAGACGGAGGCTTGGTGCTGCATCCAATGTTACCGCCTAATGCTCAGAGTATTAGAGAGCTGAATTTGTAGAAAATGGACAACCTAAATTTAACACTTGTCGGAAACTAATGATAAAAAATAAAAAATATTAAAATTTTAAATTATGTGATAGGAGGAAGAATGAAAATAACATTTTTAACATTGGCTTATCTTGGTGTTGCTACTCTTGAAGATGCAATTAAACGAATAGCTTCTTTTGGATATGATGGAGTAGATTTATGGGCATATGCCCCACATCTGCATCCTTATCATTATGATAAGGCGGAAAGAGAAAATATAAAAAAATTAGCAAATTCATTGGAAATTGAGATAACGGGAATTTCACTGCCTGGACCACAAACACCTCATCTTAATCCTTCACATCCCAGTGAAAAAGTTAGAAAAGATGCAATACAATATTATAAAGATTGTGTAGAACTGGCATTGGATGTAGGTGCACCTTTTATGCCTACGGTTACTGGAAGATTAATAAGTGGTACCTCTCGAAAACAAGCCAGGCAATGGTATAAGGAATGTATTATTGAAGCATTAGAGCATATAGGTAACAGGAATCTAACATTAGGTATACATCCACTTCCTCCAGCAGAATCTGAAATAATTTCCAACATTGATGATGCCCTTGAACTAAGAGAAGAAATTGACTCAGAAAAACTTAAGGTGATTTTTGAATGTGCAGGTGCTAACCAGGTAGACCCAAATTTTTCTGACACTATTAGAAAGATTGGTAAATATTTAGGTTCAGTTCATGCAAGTGATAATGATGGAACCGGCGGCATAGGTGCTCCAATACATAATCTGCCGGGAACAGGAACAATAGACTGGGAAAGATTATTTACAGTTTTAAAGGAAATAAATTATGATGGTGATATACAAGTGCAAATATTTCCAGCCAATCTATACGATGTAGATGCATGGGCTGTTAAATCATTAAAGTTTTTAAGTAGTTTTTATAATTTTAAATCGAAAAAATATCTTATATAGCTGAATGTTTTTCTTTAATTTATCAGAAAGAGGATCTAAAGTCTGAAAGAAAATCAAATTGGCAATATATATTTATAAAAGAAAATAGGCTTAAGGACAATAGTTTTTCATCCCGTTTTGTGCCTTGAGCGAAGCGAAAGGAATGGTTATAAATATGAAAGTATTAGTTATAGATAATGAAAAATGTACAGGCTGCCGCAGCTGTGCAGTTGCTTGTTCAGCTTGGAATACTGGTGAAGTTAATCTCAATAACTCATGTATTCGTATTATACCCTTTGAAAATGTGATATTTTATTTTCAGTCTGTTTGCCAGCAATGTGATAATCCTAATTGTTCTTTAGTATGTCCAGTTTCTGCAATCAGCAGGAACCCAAATACTAATGCCATGGAGGTTAATAAAGATATATGTATTGGCTGTAAGCTATGTCTTTTGAGCTGTCCTCTAGGTGCTATTAATATCGTAGAAGGAAAGTCACACAAATGTAACCTTTGTGAGGGTGACCCTAAATGTGTTGCCTCTTGCGATTATGGAGCCTTAAAGTTTGGTGAGGTTGATGAAATCGGATCAAATAAAAGAAATAAAATAGGACAAATTATAAAAGACACAGTCCTAAACGTGCCTGCGACCCATACAATAAAAATTGGTACTATTGGTACAAAAGCAGGGGTTATTAATGCTAAGGATTTGGGATTAAAGGAGATTGGCAATGATTAAGGGAGGTTATGTTGGGCAGCTTTTAAGAGTGGACTTATCTAAGAAAAAGATATTTATAGAAAAATTGCCACCAGAAAATATACTTAGAAAGTGGATAGGGGCGCAAGGTCTTTCAATTAAAATTTTATACGATGAAGTTCCACCTGATATGCATCCTTTAGACCCTAGAAACCGAATAATTTTTATGACCGGTCCTCTAACTGGAACAGTTGCTCCTTCTTCAAGTAGAACCTGGGTTACCGGACTACGGCCAACTGTTTTAACTAGTGGTACGGCAACTGGCGGTGGTTACTTCGGTCCGGATCTTAAATTCGCTGGATTTGATGGCATTATTGTACAGGGAGTATCTGAAAAACCTGTTTATTTATGGGTACATGAAGGAATTGCTGAAATTAAAGATGCTGCTAGGATATGGGGCCATGATACAGAAGAATCAGAAGATTTGGTTATAGAAGATCTACAAGATCCAGATGCATCGGTATTAACTATTGGGCCAGTTGCCGAAAATGGAGTATATGAAACTGCAATAATTACAATGAACAAAAATCATATAGCCTGTAAGTCTGGTCAGGGCAGTATTATGGGCTTCAAAAAACTGAAAGCTATTGCAGTGAGCGGACGTAAAGCTTCAATTAAATTAGCAGATGCAAAAAAAGCAGTAGAACTGGCAATAGAGCAGCGTAAAATATTTATGGAATCCGAGAATGTCCAGGTAGTTGAAAAAGGAGGATTTGTCAGACATTGCAGTGAGTATGCTACTTATTGTGGAACAATGGTAAAAAATTACACTGATCCGATGTTTGCTGTGCCTTTTACTAAAGGTATTACAGATACGCTTGAGCATGCGGAATGGCAGAAAATAAGACCATGTTTTAATTGTAGTATAGGCTGTGCGTCTAATATTAAGTTTGGATCTGGAAGATTTAAAGGAAGAGTAGTAACACATGGCGGTGGAGGTGAAAATAATGAAGGTATCGGTGGCAACGTTGGTGTGACTGAGGAAGGTATGTCCATTGTACTAACTGATACGGCTGACAGGCTTGGAATGGATGCAGCAGATGCCGGGGAAATACTTGGGTTGGCATATGAATGTTATGAAGCCGGGATTTTAACAAAAGATAAGACTGATGGACTTGAACTCACCTGGGGTAATGGTGATGCAGCAATTGAGCTACTGCATAAAATGGCTAAGCGGGAAGGTTTTGGAAAGATACTGGCTGCTGGAATTAAGGAAACTGCTGAATATATTGGTGGAGATGCTGCCAAACGTGCTATTCATATAAAAGGAATGGGCTCAGGTGCTCATGATATCAGACCTTCGTGGGAACTTCAGCTCAGCCAAATAATAGCTACAGCAGGACCTATCTGGCAGGGTATGGGTGTTGACCAGTACGCAGGTGAACCTGATTTAGGATACCCAAAAATAGCCCCAAGATATGATAGAGCCAGATGCGCACCTATAATTAGAAAAACTCAAAATAAAAAGCAATTTGAAGATACTGCTGGTACATGTCAATTCACACAATTTGGTGTAAAAGGAGCAATTAATTATTATTTACCTAAAATGATTAAATATGTTATAGGTTGGGATTTCACTACAGAAGAAGGTTTACGGGTAGGTGAGAGAATTACAAACTTACAAAGGTTATTTGAATTAAGAAGAGGACTTAAACCGGAAGATACATTTGATATCGGTGAAAGATTTATGGAAGCACCAAATGTTGGGCCCGCAAAAGGTAATTCAATCAAACCAATACTCAAGGATTTAGTTAGAGAATATTATAGGGAAATGGGTTGGGATGAAAATACAGGCATACCTTTGAAGGAAACATTTAAAAAACTGGGTCTTACAGAATATTCAAATGACTTGGAAAAAGTTAGAAAGAAATATAATAAATAAAATGCAGAATTTTAAAAATTATAATGGAAAATTATGTAATTATTGGAAATAGTGGTGCTGCTATCAGTGCAGTTAGAGCAATAAGGAGTATAAATACAAAGGATAAAATTACAATAATTTCAAAAGAAAATTACCCGGCTTATTCACCAGTTTCAATTACTTATTATCTAAATGATAGCATATCTTATGAGCAATTATTTTTTTGTGATGAGAAATTTTATAAATTAAATAAAATAAATACATTTCTGGGCATTGAGTGTGTTTGTATAGACACTAAGAATAAGAAAGTTGTTTTAGAAAACGGAAATTTAGTTAAATACGATAAATTACTTATAAGTACTGGTGCATCTCCAATAGTACCCAAAATAAAAAATATAAGTTTCGATGATATTTTAACAGCAAGAACAATAATTGATGCAGAAAAAATAAAATATACCATCTTTAATTCCAAAAAAATTGTAATAATAGGTGCCGGCCTTGCAGTCTAAAATAGCAGT
>JAMCVO010000096.1:1028-7987 GCA_023475715.1 Actinomycetota bacterium | reverse complement strand
AAATCTTATAACAGCAAGGAACCCGGAGAGGATTCAGCTTATGGCAAATATAGATCCAAAGAATACAATTCCAAAAAGAAAGAATCTGAAGGCAGGATCATAGGTTCCGAATATAAAGTAAAGTCCCGTAATGTAAAAAAAAGAAGGAGCTCCCCGGCTTTACGACTGACAATACTCATAATAATCGTATTTCTGGCTGGATTTTTTACTTTTTATGCCATTGATAATCATCTTTTCAGCAAAGGAAAAACATCCATAAATATCGAAAACACTTTAAAAGCAAACAGTTATTCAGGTGAAACTTCAAGCACTAGTGGAGGAAATCAGGATATGACAAGCAGTGTTACTGAAACAAGTACCCAGTCTTCAGAAACTTCGTCGTACGGGAAAGAATCTTCAGGCAGCAGTTCAGATCAAAGTCAGAGTATTTCGGATAATTCCGGTAAATCAATGTTGCAGATCATAATTGCGTTTTTTAAAAATCTTGTCGACAGACAATCTGAAGCTGATAATTATCCTAAAAATTTGGATATTAATTTTTATTTTGTGATGATTGGAAATGAAGAAAAATTCGGCCATGAACAAAGGACAATAGTTGCAGGCAGCCCTTCAGGAATTTCCGTAAGTGTAATAAACGAATTGCTGAAAGGACCTTATGAGAGTTTTAACTTTGCTGTTATACCTGCAGGTACAAAACTACTTAAAGTAGAGGTTCAAAATAAAATCGCAAAAGTAAATTTGTCTCAGGAATTTCTTTCTGAGAGCCTTGACAGTAGTATTCTTGACGAATATATAATTTATACGATTGTTGATACCCTTACGGAAATTCCTGAAATCGAGGCAGTTTCATTTTTAATAGACGGGAAGGAAATAAAAGAATATGGAAATGTCGACCTGAGTCTTCCTGCGATAAGGAATGAAAAATATCTGGATTAGTTAAACTTTTTATACATCATTTGTTCTACATAAAGGTTCCCTCAATAAATACCAATATATTTTGTCATTATCATTTTTAACTGATAGGTATTTTATGAAGCGCAATTTTGATAAATATGATATATTTTTGTAATATTATTCAATTATTGTTTTATTTCTTAATTTATCATTTTAAAGGGGAATACCTTGAAAATATTAATAACTGGCGGGGCAGGTTTTATAGGATCCCATGTTGCAGATTTGCTGATTGAAAATAATTTTGATATTTCTGTCGTAGATGATCTTTCAACGGGAAAAATTGAAAATATAAATCCTAAGGCCAAATTTTATAAATGTGATATAAGAGATAGAGGGGAGTTGTTAAGAATAATTGAAACAGAAAAACCGCAGACAGTTATTCATAATGCTGCTCAGTTAAGTGTCAGGAATTCTGTTGAAGATCCCGTAAATGATGCCGAAATAAATATTATCGGTGGGTTGAATCTGCTTGAAGCATGCAGGAAATTCAAAGTTAAGAAAATAATATTTGCTTCAAGCGGCGGGGTAGTATATGGCGAGCAGCAGAACTTTCCCGCAGAAGAAAATCACCCGACAAAACCAATCAGCCCTTATGGAGTGGCAAAACTTTCATTTGAGAAATATCTTTATTACTATCAATATACATTTGGAATCAAGTACATAGCACTGCGATATGCTAATATTTATGGTCCTCGCCAGGATCCTTTTGGTGAAGCGGGAGTTGTAGCAATTTTTTCAAAGAAATTATTAAATGGTGGCCAGCCTGTCATTAATGGTGACGGGCTTCAAACTCGGGACTATGTGTTTGTAAAAGATGTTGCCAGAGCTAATCTGTCAGCCATCAGGAGTGAAGTCACCGGAGAAATAAATATAGGAACAAGCATAGAAACAAATGTTAATGATATTTTTAATATATTAAAAAAAGCATCAGGACGCATGGATTTAAAAGAAGTACATGGACCCGCAAAAGATGGAGAACAAAAAAGAAGTGTTCTTTCTTATAAAAAAGCCTTTGAAATCCTTGGGTGGAAACCTGAGGTAAAAATAAAAGAAGGTTTATCTGAAACATTTGACTGGTTTAAGAAATCAGAAGGTTAAATTAAGGTATACTTAAATCTATGGTGAAGTTTTAGCAAATAGAAAACAATTTGATTTTAAAGTTAAATTTGTATTAATTTCAGACAAATTTGTAAAACAGGATGTAGAAGAAATTTCTTATGGAAAGTAAAAAATATTCAATATCTGCCTTTTTCCCGGTATATAACGATTGGGGCACCATACCAAGCATGGTTCTTCTTGCGGAAAGTGTTCTCAGAAATGCGGCAAAAGAATATGAAATAATTTTAATTGATGATGGTTCAAACAAGCTTACCAAAAAAGTTCTGGAAGAATTAAAGACAAAGGTTGCAAACTTAAAGATCGTTACTCATGAAAAAAATAAAGGATATGGCGGAGCTTTAAAATCAGGCTTTTATAATGCCAGATACGAACTTGTTTTTTATACAGATGGAGACGCCCAATATAATCCTCTTGAACTTGGTAAACTGATTGAGAAAATGGATGATAATGTTGATATTGTAAATGGATATAAAATTGCCAGACAGGATCCGGTTTATAGAAAAATAATAGGAAGACTTTATCATCTTACTACAAAATTAATGTTTAAATTCAAACTCAGAGATGTTGATTGTGACTTCAGGCTGATGAGAAGAAGTTTATTTGATAACCTTGAGCTCTGGTATAGCAGCGGAGTTGTTTGTGTTGAAATGATCAGCAAGCTGACGGCAAGAGGAGCAAAGTTTGTAGAAGTTCCCGTTAATCATTTTTACAGGACAAGCGGTAGATCTCAGTTCTTTAACTTCAAAAGGATATTTAAAACCGGAGTGCATCTGATAAAGCTGTGGTACTGGGTTAGAATGAAGAAAAAATATTAAATATTAAAAACAGGCCAATTACCTATTGAAAGATATGGAAACAAATAATAAGAATAATAATTCTAAATCCGAGTACCTTGGAAGGATAAGCAATATCCTGAAGACTACCTCATTAAAACAGATAAACAAAAACAGAATATATGAAAGCTACAGGAATAAAAATGTCATGATAACCGGTGGTGCCGGTTTTATCGGCAGTAATCTTGCAATAAAACTTTGCGAACTTGGAGCAAATGTTCTTGTTGTTGATTCACTGATAGAAGATTATGGCGGAAATCTTTTTAATCTGGAGTCTGTCAAAGATAAAATAAGGCTCAACATTGCCGATGTCAGGACTTATCCGACAATGCTGTATCTTGTAAAAGGCCAGGATTTTATTTTTAATCTTGCAGGACAGGTCAGCCACATAGACAGCATGCTTGATCCGTGGGAAGATCTTGAAATTAACTGCAAAAGCCAGCTTACTATCCTTGAAGCGTGTAAAAAAAACAATAAAGATGTAAAAATTGTTTATGCCGGAACAAGACAGCAATACGGAAAACCGAATTATCTTCCTGTTGATGAAGATCACATAGTCCATCCTACAGATGTTAACGGAATCAACAAAATGGCTGGGGAATGGTACCACATACTTTACAATAATGTTTATGGTATCAGAACATCCTCACTTAGGCTGGTTAATACTTACGGTCCAAGACAGCTTTTAAAGCATAACAGGCAAGGTTTCATAGGCTGGTTTATAAAACTGATTCTTGAAAACAGCAAAATCGATTTATATGGCGGCGGCGGACAGTTAAGAGATTTTAATTTTGTTGATGATGTTGTTGATGCTTTTTTAATTAGCGGAGCCGACGATAAATCAAATGGGAAATTTTATAATCTGGGCGGACAGTATCCGATATCATTAAAGGATCTGGTTAAATTAATGATAAAGATAGCAGGCAGCGGCAGTTTTGATGAGATTCCTTTTCCCGAAGACAGAAAGAAAATAGATATCGGTGATTTTTATTCTGATTATTCCAAAATAAAACATGAACTTGGATGGGAACCTAAAATTTCAATTGAGGAAGGACTCCAAAAGACTTTCGAGTATTATAAAAAATATAAGGATTATTATTTTTAATTATGAATATACCTTTCGGGGATTTATCAAGGCAGTATAAAAAATATAAAAAGGAATTTGACGGTATAGTTTCAGGCGTATTTGCAAAGGGAAGTTTTATCCTTGGAGAAAATCTTTCAAGGTTTGAAACCAATTTTGCAGGTTACCTGGGTGCAAAATATGCTGTTGGAGTTGGTTCAGCTACGGAAGCACTTTTTCTTGCTTTAAAAGCTGTAGATATTAAAAACGGAGATGAAATTATAACTGTAGCAAATACAGCAGTTCCGACAGTCTCTGCCATTGATTTTTCAGGTGGTACTCCTGTTTTTACGGATGTTGAAGAAGACAGCTATAATATTAATCCTGATTTAATTGAAAACAGGATAACTTCCAGAACAAAAGCAATAATACCTGTTCATTTATATGGCAATCCGTGCAATATGGATAAGATTATGCAGATTGCTCAAAGGTGCAATCTTAGAGTTATTGAAGACTGCGCTCAGGCACATGGTGCGGAATTTAAAGGAAAAAAAGCCGGTACTTTTGGAGATTTTGGTGCTTTCAGTTTTTACCCGTCAAAAAATCTGGGAGCTAATGGTGATGCAGGTATGCTGGTTACAGACAATGAAGAACTTGCAGACAAAATAAGACTTCTTAGAAATTATGGCTTTGAAGACAGGTATAAAAGTATCTCAAGAGGTTTTAACAGCCGGCTTGATGAAATCCAGGCAGCTCTTCTTGATTTTAAATTAACAAAGCTTGATGAATGGAATTTAAGAAGAAAACAGATTGCAGATAGATATATAAACGAATTAGATGGACTTCCGATAATTTTGCCGGCATCTTCATATGAAAACAAGCATGTTTTTCATCTTTTTGTTATAAGAGTTACTCAAAGAGATAAATTTATGGAATTTTTGTTGAATGAAGAAATCAGTACAATTATACACTATCCTATTCCTATACATTTGCAGCCGGCTTATAAATATTTAAACTATAAAAAAGGTGATTTACCTGTAACGGAAAAATTATGTGAAGAAATAGTTTCACTGCCCATATTTCCCGATTTGGAAGATAAGGAAGTTGGGTATGTAATAAAAACTATTAAAAATTTTTTCAATTGAGTTGTTGTGGTATTGACGATAAAAATAAAACCGTTATTATCTTAGAAATCAGGTATCGCAGGGAAGATACTTATAAAGACTATTAAAATTATATTTATTAACGTATGAGGAGAAACTCTTGAAATTAATAGAAGGTGTGAAAACGAAAAAACTTAAGGTTATTCCTGATGAACGGGGAAGGCTTATGGAAATGTTAAGATCGGATGATGATTTGTTCATAAAATTTGGACAGGCTTATATGACAACTGCTTATCCCGGGGCTGTTAAGGGATGGCATTACCATAAAATACAAACTGATTCTTTCATTGTTGTTAAAGGAATGATGAAAGTTGTTCTTTATGATGGCCGCAAGGATTCTAAAACTTACGGAGAGATAAATGAGTTTTTTATCGGAGAGCATAATCCAACTTTGCTGCAGATACCGCAGTATGTTTATCATGGTTTTAAATGTATAAGTGAAGAAGAAGCGATATGCATAAATCTGCCTACTGAAACTTATAAATATGATGAACCTGACGAGTACAGAATTGCACCTCACAGCAAGGAAATTCCATATGACTGGGACAGGAAAGACGGCTAAGACAGGGAAATATAAATAGAAAAACACGATCATTATTTTTAAACAGTAAATAAAAAACAATTTGGAGGAATCTTGGCAGAAAGAGAATTTAAAACAATACTTGTAACCGGAGGGGCAGGTTTTATTGGCAGTAATTTCATCCATTATATGGTTAAAAAATATCAGGAATATAACATTATTAATCTTGATAAGCTAACTTATGCAGGCAATCTTGAAAACCTGAAATCCATAGAAGAGAAACCTAATTATAAATTTATAAAAGGTGATATTGCCGATACAAAAATAGTAGGAGAAATATTTTCCGGCAATAAGATTGATGCAGTAGTTAATTTTGCTGCTGAGTCTCATGTAGACAGATCAATTGATAATCCTGGAGTTTTTATACAAACTGATGTTTATGGCACTTTTGTACTGCTTGAAGCTGTTAAAAACCATAAAACCAAATTGTTTTTCCAGATAAGTACTGACGAGGTTTATGGCTCCATTTTAAATGGTTCATTTAAAGAAAATGATCCTCTTCTCCCCAATAGTCCATATTCGGCATCAAAAGCCGGGGCAGAGATGATTGTGCGTTCATTTTTTAAAACATACGGTACACCTGTCGTAATTACAAGAACTTCCAATAATTTTGGCCCATATCAGTTTCCGGAAAAGGTTATACCTTTATTTGTTACCAACTTGATCGACGATATAAAAGTTCCTCTTTATGGTGATGGTCTTAATGTAAGAGACTGGCTATATGTGGAGGATAACTGCAAGGCAATTGACATAGTCCTTCATAAAGGCAGGATTGGTGAGATATATAATGTCGGCGCCGGAAATGAAAAACCTAATATATGGATAACCAAGAAACTGATTGAACTCACAGGCAAATCTGAATCAATGATAGAACCGGTCGCAGACAGACTCGGTCATGACAGGAGATATTCAATAGATTGTAAAAAAATTGAAAAAGAATTTGGCTGGACTCCGGAATATGATTTTGAAGAAGCTCTGTCAAAAACTGTTAACTGGTATATAAACAATGAAGAATGGTGGAGGCCGCTTAAGGCAAGGATTTCAAAAAAGTAAGTTTTAAACCAAGTCTTTTATCAAAAATTTCAAGACTATTTCCTTGAGTTTAAACATAAATATGAAGAAGTTTTTTATTAGAAACCGGATTTATATTTTAGTCGTAATTGTTTTTCTGATTCTTCCATGGATTTTCTTTAAAGATTCTTTTAAAATCAATTCCGTAATATTTGCAAATAACGGAAAACCACAAA
>JAMCVO010000096.1:0-977 GCA_023475715.1 Actinomycetota bacterium | reverse complement strand
CCCATTCTGGAATAGATATATTTTTAGTGGTTTTCCGTTATTTGCAAATCCGCAGGCAAGCATATTTTATCCTATTGTTTTTATTTTGGATCTAATATTTCCATTAACTGTTTCCTATAATATCTCAATATCGCTGCATTATTCATTATTCGGGATATTTTTGTTCTTTTTTTTAGATGAATATAAATTAAATAAATTAGCCAGTTTTGCCGGCGGGTTAATTTTTATGTTCAGCGGCATGGTAATTTCTCATAAGGGTCAGCCCTGGATGCTGTATGCAATGGTCTGGTGCCCGCTTATATTGCTGCTTCTTGAGAAATTCAGAAAAACAAGAAAATTCGGATTTGTCCTTATTGCTTCCATTTTTTACAGCTTTTCCTTTTTTAGCGGCAGCTCGCAAATGTTCTTATATAGTTCCATAATAATATTATTATTTATTATTTATTATACTTTTATATATAAGACCAAAAGTTTTTATTTTCTTCTCTCAAGTCTTATATTTGTATTTGGTATTTTGCTTGTAAGCATTCAATTTATTCCTACCCTGGAACTTATGAGAAATAGTGTCAGAAATATGATGGAATATGGTTATTTTACATCTTTCTCTTATGATTTACGGTTAATTCCTACATTGTTTTTCCCTTTTTTTTATGGATCCGGACCATCAGGGATTCCATATTTTGGTCCTTGGACTTTCGGTGAAGTGGTAGCATATTTCGGAGTTTCAACCATACCTTTTGTTATTTTCGGGTTATTTGATAAAAATAAACATAAATATTTCTGGGTTTTTATTGCTGTTTTTTCGTTTTTACTGGTACTTGGGGGTACAACTCCATTCTATAAATTTATGTACCTTGTTCCTTTATATAATAAATTCAGGGCTCCGACTAAAAACTGGTTTGAGTTTGGAATGGCATTTTCAATTCTTGCCGGTTTTGGTTTTAATTATTTTATTGAGCAGATAAATAAAAAAATAA